>NZ_KV814923.1:21680-25761 GCF_001814135.1 Neisseria sp. HMSC067H09
AAACCAAGATTCAGGTTTCAGACGACCTTTGCCGCAAAGCAGTTTGGCCGATACGTCCTTGAGAAACTGCTACAATCACGGTCGTCTGAAACCCTGTTGCCAGTCGGCATCTAGGTTTCAGACGACCTTTTTACCCAACTCCCTAACGGAATCCCCATGATCAGCAGACTGACCGGCAGGCTCATCGAGAAAAACCCGCCGCAAATCGTCATCGACGTCAACGGCGTCGGCTACGAAGCCGACGTATCCATGCAGACTTTCTACAACCTGCCCGCCTTGGGCGAAACCGTGCAGCTTTACACCCAGCTTGTCGTCCGTGAAGACGCGCATTTATTGTTCGGTTTTGCGACTGCCGACGAACGGGCGACGTTCCGCCAATTGGTCAAAGTCAGCGGCATCGGTGCGAAAACCGCGCTGGGCATACTCTCCGCCATGTCCGCCGATGAGCTTGCCCGCGCGGTTGCCGACGAAGACATCAAACGCCTATCCTCCGCCCCGGGCATCGGCAAAAAGACCGCCGAACGCATGGTTTTGGAACTGCGCGGCAAACTGGTTTCCCATACTGCTGCCGACGGGCTTTTCACCGCCGCGCCTGCTGCCGACGAAACGGACGACATCGTCAACACCCTGATTGCGTTGGGTTACAACGAACGCGAAGCAAAAGCCGCCATCAAAGGCATCCCCAAAGGCACGGAAGTCGGCGAAGGCGTGCGCTTGGCTTTGAAAAACCTGTTGAAATAGCTCGTCTGAAAACTTTGAGATCAAGGTTTTTAGAGAAACTCGTTCATACTCGTTTTCAGACGACCTTTTATTCAATTAACGCGGGTTTGGGATAACTCAAGTAGCGTGGGCTTTGCCCACGAAATCTGCCGTCTAACCATCCATTGTTGGACAACAATCTAATTTGTTTTCCTTTCGTGGGCAAAGCCCACGCTACGGGTGACTGTAAGGCAGCTTGTTCCTTCCCCCATCCGGCAGGGGAAGGTTAGGATGGGGGTGGCTTTGTGGGTTTAGGTAAAATCGGATTCGTTTAGTCCATAAAGCCACCCTCTCCCCGGCCCTCTCCCGCTGGACGGGAGAGGGGGCAGGTTGTTGAATCGGGAACTGTGTCTGTTATTTATTTAGTGGGCAAAGCCCACGCTACGGGAGAGGGGCAGGTTCGGGTACAAATTAAGGTCGTCTGAAATTTTTCAGACGACCTTGTTTTATATAAACCAACGCGTTTATTCCCCGCCTTCGGCAATCTGCTTGAGGCGGTACAGTGCATCCAAGGCTTCGCGTGGGGTGAGGTCGTCGGGGCGGATTTGGTTTAGGGCTTCGGCGAGTGCGTGGTGGGCAGGGTTGTTTTCTTGGCTTGCGGCGGTTTGGGGGGCGATGTCCGCCGTTTCGTTGG
The DNA here is from genome assembly GCF_001814135.1 of Neisseria sp. HMSC067H09. NCBI lineage: Bacteria > Pseudomonadati > Pseudomonadota > Betaproteobacteria > Neisseriales > Neisseriaceae > Neisseria > Neisseria sp. HMSC067H09. The sequence goes on from NZ_KV814923.1 coordinate 23,074, forward strand.
GGCTAAACCCGCTGTATTCGTTTTCAGACGACAGGGTGCTGAAGATGTCCAACTGCGGGCGGACGGCGGCGGCTTGGGCTTCGAGCTCGTCCAGATGTTTTTGGGCGGCTTTGAGGGCGCGGTTGGGCAGGCCGGCGAGTTTGGCGACGGCGATGCCGTAGCTTTTGCTGGCGGGGCCGGGTTCGATGTGGTGGAGGAAGACGATGTCTTGTCCTTGTTCGAGTGCGGAGAGGTGCATGTTGACTGCCGTTGCGTGGGCTTCGGGCAGTTTGGTCAGTTCGAAATAGTGGGTGGCGAAGAGGCTGAAGGATTTGTTTTTTTGCAGCAGGTGTTCGGCGATGGCGTGCGCGAGGGCGAGGCCGTCGAAGGTGGAGGTGCCGCGTCCGACTTCGTCCATGAGGACGAGGGATTGGTCGGTGGCGTGGTGGAGGATGTAGGCGGTTTCGCTCATTTCAACCATGAAGGTGGAGCGGTTGGAGGCGAGGTCGTCGGAGGCGCCGATGCGGGTGAAGATTTGGTCGATGGGTCCGATTTGGGCGGCATCGGCGGGGACGAAGCTGCCGGTGTGCGCCATGAGGACGATGTGGGCGACTTGGCGCATGTAGGTGGATTTGCCGCCCATGTTGGGGCCGGTCAGGAGCATGAGGCGGTGTTTGTGGTCGAGGCGGGTGTGGTTGGCGGTGAAGTGGCGCACTTGCTGCTCGACGACGGGATGGCGGCCGTTTTCGATATGGATGACGGGGTAGTCGGCGAACTCGGGGCAGACGAAGCCGCGTTCGGCGGCGGTGGCGGCGAAGGTGGAGAGTACGTCGAGGGCGGCGGCGGCTTTGGCGGCTTTTTGAAGCTGGGGAAGGGTCGTCTGAATGTCTTTGAGGAGGGCTTCAAACAGGCGTTTTTCCAATGCCAATGCCTGCTCTTGCGCGGTCAGGACTTTGTCTTCGAAGGTTTTGAGTTCGGGGGTGATGAAGCGTTCGGCGTTTTTCAGGGTCTGGCGGCGTTGGTAGTCGGCGGGGGCTTGCTCGGCCTGGACTTTGGATAACTCGATGTAGAAGCCGTGGACGCGGTTGAACTCGACTTTGAGGGTGGAAAGGCCGGTGCGTTCGCGTTCGCGCGCTTCGAGGTCGAGCAGGAATTCGTCGCCGTGATTTTGGATGTGGCGCAACTCGTCGAGTTCTGCCGAATAGCCTTGGTTGATGACGCCGCCATCTTTGAGCCAGACGGCGGGTTCGGGCATCACGGCGGCTTTGAGGGTTTCGGCGACGGGCAGGGTTTCGGGAAAAACGGCTTTGAGGGTTTCTAAGAGACTGCTGCCCTCGGCGGACAATTCGATTTCGGACAGGGCAAACAGGCTGTCGCGCAAGGCGGCGAGGTCGCGCGGGCGGGCGTTGCCGACGGCGATGCGGGCGGCGATGCGTTCGATGTCCGCGATGTTTTTCAGACGGCCTTGCAGGGTTTCGTATTGCGAACCCAGCGCGGCAACGGCTTCTTGGCGGGCGCGGATGTGGGCGCGGCTGCGTAAGGGGTGGTGCAGCCAGAGTGCCAAGAGGCGGCTGCCCATGTGGGTGGCGCAGCCGTCGAGTATGGAAAACAGGGTCGGCGATTTTTTGCCGGAGAGGGTTTGCGTGATTTCGAGATTGCGGCGCGTGGCGGCGTCCATGCCGATATATTGGCTGTCGGTTTCGAGCGAAATGCCGTCTAAGTGTTGCGGCATCAGGTTTTGCGTCAGGCGGATGTAGTTCAACAGCGCGCCCGCCGCACCGACGGCGGCTTCGTGTTCTTTGCCGTCCAAACCGAAGCCGTGCAGGTCTTGACAGCCGAAGTATTCGGTCAATAATTTCGCGCCCGCGTCGGCGGCAAACTGCCATGAATTCAGGCGCGTGATGTTGGCGGAGGTCGTCTGAAAACCATCAGGCAGGCTTTTGCCTTCGGGCAACAGGATTTCCGCCGCCTGCAAACGCGCCAGCTCGTCGGCGAGCTTGTCCGCCGTCGTCAGCTTGGTTTTGAATTCGCCGCTTTGCAAAGATGCCCACGCGATGGCGATGTGTTTTTTATCCGCGTTCACCGCCGCGATGCGGTTGGTTTCCTTGTCTTCCAAAAACGCCGCGTCGGTCAGCGTGCCGGGCGTCACGATGCGCACGACTTTGCGCTCCACCGGCCCTTTGCCCGCGCCGACTTCACCCACCTGCTCGCACACCGCCACGCTTTTGCCCATCTTCACCAGCCGCGCCAGATACTGCTCCGCCGCGTGAAACGGCACGCCCGCCATCTTAATCGGCACACCGTCCATCTGCCCGCGCGTGGTCAGGGTGATGTCCAACAACTTCGCCGCCTCCACCGCATCATCCAAAAACAGCTCGTAAAAATCACCCATGCGGTAAAACACCAGCTTGTCGGCGTGCTGCGATTTGATGTCGAGATACTGCTGCATCATCGGGGAAACGGCGGATTTGCTCATAGGAATGCCTTGCAAAACGGAAAAGCCTTATTGTAGCAAAAGGTCGTCTGAAACCCTAAAACAAGGTTTCAGACGACCTTTTGCTACCTTCGTTACATCAGGATAAAACCATCCCGCGCGATTGGGATTGCGCCAACTGCCTTTGTTGCGTTTCATATTCAAACTGTTGTTCCGTTTGCTGGATTTGATTCAGGCTTTTTGCTGTCGGGGTAACGGCTGCCTTATCCATATTG
>NZ_KV814923.1:25861-32704 GCF_001814135.1 Neisseria sp. HMSC067H09
GCCTTATCCATATTGACCACCGCCTCATTCAGGTTGGGAGATTCGTGGGCGATACTGATTTCCCTGGTGCGTTCGTCAACATCAATCAGCGATACGCCGCGCAGCCCTTGTGCGTAACCTGCCGCCGCCATCGACATGCCAATCCTGTCCAAATCTTCCTCACGATACTGGATGTTTTCATGTCGACAAAAATCAACGAAACATTCTTTTCCCTGATGGTAGATGTTTTGCGCGTATTGCGGCATATCTTCGATACGCAGGGCCGGTTTGGCAATATCTGTCTGTGCGTATTGATACGGCTGTTCGCGTTGATTTTCGCTCATAAAAAATGGCCTAATAATGGAAATGTTGCGTACCCATTCTTGTGCCAACTGTTTATCGATTTCACTAACTTTATGCTTGGTATTTATCGCAAAATTGGAAGTTTGATACTCATGGTCAGAAATTACGCTACCACCTCGGTTTTTATAGTAATAGCCGTCAGAATAGTCCGATACTTTCGTTGATAAATCGTTACTAACCGCCAAAGCGTCCACATAATCACCTTGCGTTTTCATAATACGCTGCCAAGCTGCTTCTTGAGCTTGTTTACCTCCTTCGTAATTTCCAATCAACCGCATAGGTACTTCTAGAGTCCAGTTGTTTAAGCTCAAACTATGTTTTTTAAATACCTCTCCGTGAAATTTCCGGGCTTGCTCAAAACTAATATCTGAACGATTCTCTCCTTTTTTAATATTTTGTTCTAAAGCGTCCAAATAACCTTTAGCCATATCAACACGTATGCCATTCAGCTCTTCCTTACTAAACTGTTTACCCGAAGTATTCTTCATAAACAAAATAGCAGCTCTTCCTGTAACTGTATCGGCGGCAGCAACACCTTTTGCCCAGCCTGCGTAATCGTATCCCTTATCCAATAGTTCGGTATAGACTTTGACCACACCGGTAATACCATTCTGATTAATTTGTTTCCTATATCGGTCAATATCTTGTGAAGAAAGAACTGCACGCATGATTATTTACTCCTATTGCTTGATGATTGAATGTTAACTGGATCATTTTCTGCCGTGTGTGTAAATCCAAGGATTATGTCTGCTGACTGTTTTTCCAGTTTTTGCCAGTCATATAACCTTTGACGGCTGTAAAGTAAATCTATTGTAACTTGGATACCGTTCATAAATTTGAAGCGATGGCGACATGGGGGATTAGGTACATCTTTGTTAGAGCACTTGATATAGCTTCGGACATGACCGCTTTTATCTCTTGCGATAAACAAATCATCAGATTCAAAGTTTTCAAAACGGTACGGTTTACCGGTTTTTGGATCGGTACCAGGAACGATATACTGTTGCAATCCATATAGGGTTTCTGAAATTTTGACATAATGGTAAGACGGCAGCTCAGGTTTCTCTTCCAAATCCCTATTTAAAAACGTATCTAAAAAATCAGGACGATTCATAATCTCATTGTTACTCTCTATTCCAACTAACACCCAAGGCGAAGCAGGCTGATTTTCTTCTTCGTAGAAATCTCCGTCATTACGGGTATCCCTAATCCTTCCCGTATTATGGTTCATATAAAACCCCATAGATGTAATTTTAGAATCGTAGGTGCGCGGGGGGGCTTGGTAGTCTATCCATTCTTTGGCAAACGGTGATGGGGTATCTGCATACATCACATCCTGCACTGTATAATCCACCATGCGGACACGTGCTCCACCCAAAGTGCCGATAATATCAGGAGCATCATAAACCGGTGGTAATACTCCTCCAACTTTGTAATTGGGAGATAGAGGGTTGATTTTACTTTTTTCTTTCGGATATTTAGATGGCTGCGGGCAAGCAGACAGTGAAAGAGCGGAAAACAAAAGAAGAAGCCGGAAAATTAAGCGGTTCATCTGGATAAGGGTCATGTTTGTTTCCTTATAGATAGAGGGGTAAATAAAAAGTCGTCTGAAAAATAGTCATAAACAGCTTTTTGTCCTTTCAAAGCTTACCTAAGAATGCTAAAAAGATGATTCAAAAAATAGGATATTTTTCTTCAAAGCGCACAACAGAGTTTGAATTTTACTGATGCCAACCGCGCCTAATCAAGTTAACAGCACATCATGATAATTAGTTGAGTAGATTTCCCTGCATATTATTTCCTTATACGATAAATGGCAGCCAATCAAAGGTCGTCTGAAACCTTGTTTTAGAGTTTCAGACGACCTTTTGCCTTTGCTTCAATCCAATGATTTTATTTCTTAGCTCTAAAGCCCAACAGATGTTGCGTGGTGGCAAGCCATGCACCGAAGACGCCTAGGGCAATGACGAAGCCAAACACCAGCGAAACTTCGCTGAAATAGAAGAAACGCCAGCCGATATTAAGCCCGTAGGGTTTGAAGATGGCATCTACCAACGGGCGCACGGCGGAGAGCAGCCAGCCGCACAGCCCCAAGCTGACGGCGGCGGAGAAGATACTCTGCCACATGGCTTGATAGAGGAAGGGGCGGCGGATGAACGATGCGGGCGCACCGAGCAGCTTGGTGATTTCGATTTCTTCTTTGCGGCTGAGGATTTGCAGACGGATGGTGTTATGCGCGACCAAGACGAACGCCATGCCCAGCGTCAGTGAAAGAAACCATAAAATTTTGCGGATGAACTCGTTGATTTGATACAGCGTTTGCACCCATTCGGTGTCCATGGTGGCGGATTCGACCATGGGCAGCTTGACCATATCCTGATAAATCGCCTGCATTTGTGCGGGCGGCGTAGCGGGATCGGGCGTTACGATAAATGCGTCGGGCAAGGGGTTGCCGTCGAGCATGGAAACGAGGTTTTGATCGAGGTTGGATTGCAGCTCTTCCAAGCCTTCCTGCTTGCTGATGAAACGGATTTTGTTGAGGCGGGCATCACGTTCCAACAGGTTGCGGACGGTATCGCTGTCGGCTTTGGAAGCATCGGTTTCCATATAGAGGGTGATTTGCGGCGACTCGTTGAGCTTGCCTAAAACGCTTTGCCCGCTTTGGATGCCCAAATACATGAAAAGCGGCAGGGTCATGGCGACGGCGAGCATCAGTAGGGTGAGCAGCGTGCCGACGGGTTGGCGCAGGAGCTGTTTGAGCGCAGTGCGCGCGGATTCGACGTGCAGCGAGACGTAGTGGATGATGCTCATGCGAGTCGTCCTTTCGAGAGGCGCAGGATGCGGTGGCCGTAGTCTGCCATGAGGGTTTCGTCATGGGCGGCGACGATGACGGTGGTTCCTGCTTCGTGGAAGGTTTTGAACAATTCCATGATGTCGAGCGCGTAGGCGCGGTCAAGGTTGGCGGAGGGTTCGTCGGCAATCAGGAGGCTGGGTTGGTGGACGACGGCGCGGGCGATACACAAGCGTTGCTGTTCTCCGCCTGAGAGTGTTACGGGATCGTCCAATTCGCGGCCTTTCAAGCCGACTTTTTCAATGGCGATGCGGGCGCGTTCTTCGGCTTTGCGCGGCTGATAACCGATAATCCGTAGCGGCAGGATGACGTTTTGCAGGACGTTGCGGTCATAGAGGATTTTGTGGTCTTGGAACACGATACCGATATGCTGGCGCATGAAGCCGATTTGGTTGTCGCTCAATTCGCCCAAGTCTTGGTTGTTGAACCACACTTTGCCTTTGCTGGGCTTGGTAATACCGGAAATCAGCTTGAGGATGGTGGACTTGCCGGAGCCGGAATGGCCGGCGATAAATATCATTTCGCCTTTTTTGATTTGGAAGCTGACGTTTTTCAGGGCTTCAAAACCGCCGAGATAGGTTTTGGAAACTTGTTCGAAACGGATCATAAGGTATTCCTGGAAAGGGGTCAGGACAAAATTATCCACAGTTAATCCACAAAAGGATGCGCTATCGGAGATAGGTCGTCTGAAAAATAGGATATGTGCCGAATTATAAAGATTTCGGCGTTTTTTTGATAGTTTGCTCAGATATGGACGGCGGTAGGCAAAGCGTCGGACTGACGGCTTTACAACACAATATTACAAGTGTGATTGTCACGTTTGCGAAATGCTGAAATACTTATCCACATGTCAAAAAGTCGTCTGAAAAGGATTTCGGCGTTTCAATCAAACCCGCCGTATCCGTTTTCAGACGACCTTCCACATCGGTTTCAGCCCGACTTATTTACATTTCTCTTTAGCCGCATTGACGGCGGCGGTCAGGCTTTTTTCGTTGACTTCGCCGGTGATGGTTTGTTTGTAGCCGCATTTTGGAGCTTCGACGACGGTGAACGGCAATACGCCGACGTTGTTGCCGTAAGACTTCATGAAATTGCGGCTGTCCGCACCGGTATAGCGCCAAACATGATAGCTGACAGGGGTTTGTTTCAGGAATTTGCCGATGTTGTCGGATGTATCCAACGCGATACCGACCATATCGACGCTGCCTTTTTTCTGCGCTTTGTACCAAGCGGACATGGCGGGCATTTCCTTACGGCACGGACCGCACCAGGTCGCCCACAGGTTCACCACGCGCACGGGGGCTTTGAGCGATTGCAGGCTTTGCGGCTTGTTGTCGTTCCAGCCTGCCAGCGGGTCGGCGGCAAACGCAGGGGCAGACAGGGCGGCAGTCATCAAAACAGAGGCAAGCAATAATTTTTTCATAAGTTCCATCCTTTGCATCAATCAGATGAACGCATTGTAACCCCTTTCAGCGTACTGTCTATGGAGAAAATGAAGATGTTGGATTTTAGCGGTAAAAAATGACGATTATTGGGTGATAAGTTGAGGAAATTGCCAAGGCAGCCGATAATAAAGCCCATCAGCAAAATCTAAAAACATTGGAGAACCCTATGTCGTCTGAATTCACGCTCTACCACAATCCGCGTTGCAGCAAATCACGCGCCGCTTTCGACCTGCTCGAAGCGCGCGGCATCAAAGCCGAAGTCGTCAAATACCTCGACACTCCGCCCGACTTGGCGACACTGAAAGACATTTTCGCCAAGCTGGGCTTAGAGTCCGTACGCGGCATGATGCGCGTCAAAGACGACTTGTACAAAGAACTCGGTTTGGACAAACCCGACCTCGACAACCAAGCCCTGCTCGAAGCCATCGCCGCCCACCCCGCCCTGCTCGAACGCCCCATCCTGACCACACAGGACAAAGCCGCCATCGGCAGACCGCTCGAAAACATCGAAGCCCTGTTGGACTGAAGCGCGGGAAGGCCGTCCCTACATGATTTCCCTGTTCCGCAGCCGCAACGGCTTGCGCTACTACCTCTTTCGCGGCATAGGTCTGAGTATCCTGCTGGTACTCGGCATATTCGGCGAGGGCGCATGGCAGGTGTACCACACCGGCTCGCAGCCCCTGCCCGGTCATGTCCGCGCCGATGCCGCCCTCGTGCTCGGCGCCGCCGCATGGGACAAACGGCCTTCGCCCATCTTCCGCGAACGCATCAACCACGCCATCACCCTCTACCAAAGCCACCGCGTCGAAAAAATCGTTTTTACCGGCGGAACACCCAAAAAAGGCTACATGACCGAAGCCGAAGTCGGTCGGCGCTACGCCCTCAAGCAAGGCATACCCGCGCACAACATCCTCTTTGAAAATACCTCGCGCAACACCTACGAAAACATCCGCAACATCCGCCCGATATTGCGCGCCGAAGGCATCGGAAGCATCATCATCGTTAGCGACCCCTACCACCTCGCCCGCGCCCTCGAAATCGCCTCCGACCTCGACATCGAAGCCTACATCTCCGCCACGCCGACCACGCGGTTCGACCAAAGCAAGGAAAAAAACAAATTCCTGCTCCAAGAAAGCTACGCCCTCTTCCTCTACCGCATCGGCAAATGGAGCGAAAACTTTTGGGACTGGCTGACAATGAGTAAAACAGAAGACGAATAAATGAAAAAGAGTCGTCTGAAAACCGTTGAAATTCAGGTTTCAGACGACCTCAAAAAGACTACAATCAGTGTTACCCATAAAGGTTAACCATCATGAAACACATATTTCAAACTATCCTGACCGCCGCCTTAATCCCTTTTCTTGCCTCATGCGGCTTCTCAACAGGCAAACACCGTCCGACGGCCAAAACCCACGCTTCTGCCCGAAAAGTCCAACTCGTCCGCATCAGCAATATCGATCACACCCAAGGTTCGCAAGAGCTGATGTTGCACAGCATGGGCCTTATCGGTATGCCGTACAAATGGGGCGGCAGCACTACTTCTACCGGTTTTGATTGCAGCGGCATGATTCAATTTGTCTATAAAAACGCCCTCGGTGTCAGCCTGCCGCGCACCGCCCGCGATATGGCGGCGGCCAGCCGTAAAATCCCCGACAGCCGCCTTAAGGCAGGCGATCTCGTTTTCTTCAACACAGGCGGCGCGAACAAATATTCGCACGTCGGCCTATACATCGGCAACGGTGAATTCATCCATGCGCCAAGCAGCGGCAAAACCATTAAAACCGAAAAACTTTCCAGCCCGTTTTACGCGAAGAATTATCTAGGCGCGCATACCTTCTTTACCGACTGAAAAACAGCAAATCAGCAATCGGTATAAAGATCCGTTTGGTTTTTGATACGGTGAGACCTTTGCAAAAATAGTCTGTTAACAAAATTTGACGCATAAAAATGTGCTAAAAAATTTTCAATTGGCTAAAACCTTTTTGATATTGAGAAACAAAGTAGAAGCAATCAGGGAGGTTCTTCATTTTGAAAATGGTATTGAGCATAAAATTTTAATAACTCATGTTATTGCAAAGATCTCACGGTATCTATTATCTCGGTCATTCCCGCGTACGAATGATGAACTAAGCAGTCGGCTATATCGTCAATCCAAATCGGAAATGCTGATAAAAAAGGTCGTCTGAAACCAGATTTACGGTTTCA
>NZ_KV814923.1:32804-39566 GCF_001814135.1 Neisseria sp. HMSC067H09
CAGATTTACGGTTTCAGACGACCTTTGTCTGTTTAAAAAAGATTATTTGAAGCGGTAGCCGACAGTAGCCATGTAGCTGTTGTTGTGGACTTTCAAATTGTCTTTTTTATAACGGGTTTGCTCCCATTCGGCACCGACTTCGACATTCGGTGCAACGGCGTATTTCGCGCCTACGCCGTAGCCGAGGCCGTTCATATTGTTGCGTTTTGCGCCCAGATTGTCGAAGCGGCCGTAGTGGTAGCCGACCTTACCGTAAGCCAGCGCATTGTCGGTCAGGCGGTAGCCTTGGACGTAGGAAACGTTGGCATCGACTTTTTGTTTCGCATTGCCCGCGATTTTGCGGTGCAGCGGTTTAACGCCGGCTTCAACGCCGCCAATCCAGTTGCTTTGTCCGAATTGTGTGTTGTAGCTGCCGCGTACGGCAACGTCGCCTTTGGTTTTTTCGTTCAGATTAACGTTGCGCACATCACTTTTGGTTGCGCCCGCGCCGACTTCCAAGCCTGCGCCGGTAAAAGAACCGTCAGCGAAAGTGATGGCGGAAGCGGTAGCCAATAAAACAGTCAGTAAGGTTTTTTTCATGATAATGCTCCTTCACGGATAAACAGGAAGCGTGTTTCTGCTTCCGACGAATCCAGTATCGGATGCTTGCGGATGAGCCGCAACCGCCTTTGCCGAGGCGTTACCCATCTTCTCAAGTGCTTAACGTTTGTAATTCATTGAAACGGCTGAATTTGTATCGCCCGAAATGTTGAGGTGTACGATTTATAATTTGCGTAAAGTGCGATGAAAAGTATGAAGATTTATGAACCTTGCTGTGTGGAGAGGGGTGCGTTTGGCAGCGGAGGCGGAGTGCGGAGAAAATGATAAAGGCTTAAATGGCGGTTTACATTGGTCAGTGTGGCTTTATTGCCATAAGAGTGAGAAAGGTCGTCTGAAAACTGGGTTTTTGGGTTTTCAGAAAACTGGGTTTTTGGGTTTTCAGACGACCTTTGTTTTGCCTGAAATTGGGTGTTTACGAAATCAGGTTCAAATCGCTGATGCGGTCGTAGAGGCGGTCGGGGTCGTTGCCTTCTTCGTGCATTTGGATGCGCAGGCGCAGGTCGTTGGTGGAAACGGCTTGACGCAGGGCTTCGTCGTATTCGATTTGACCTTGGATGTAGAGTTCGAACAGGTGTTGGTCGAAGGTCTGCATGCCGTCTGTGCCGGAGCGCATCATGAGTTCGCGGATTTCCATGAGTTCGCCTTTGAAAATCAAATCCTGCATGGCGGGTGTGTTGAGCAGCAGGTCTACGACGGCGGTACGCTGGCTGCGGTTTTTCTTGATGGCGAGGCGTTGGCCGATGATGCCGGTCAGGTTGAGCGCCAAATCCATGAGGACTTGTTTGCGTCGGTCTTCTTGGTAGAAGTTGATGATACGCTCGATGGTTTGGGCGGCAGTGTTGGCGTGGATGGTGAAGACGCACAAGTGGCCGGTTTGGGCAAGCTGGAGGGCGTATTCCATACTGGCTTCGCTGCGCACCTCGCCGATACAGACGACGTCGGGCGCTTGACGCATCGCGCTTTGGACGGCGATTTTCCAGTCGTTGGTGTCGATGCCGACTTCGCGCTGGGTGAAGATGCTGCGGCGGGGTTTGTAGATGAATTCGATCGGGTCTTCGATGGTGACGATGTGGCCGGGCATTTTGTGGTTGCGGTAGTTGAGCATGGATGCCATGGTGGTCGATTTACCGGAACCGGTCGGACCGGCAAGGATCAGCAGGCCGCGCGGGGAAAGGGAGAGGTCTTTGAGCTTGGCGGGCAGGCCGAGGCTCTCCATTTCGGGGATTTCTTGGTTGATGCGGCGCAAGACCATGCCGACGCGGCCTTGTTCGTGGTAGGCGTTGACACGGTAACGGGTGTTGCTGCGGGATTGGACGGAGTAGTTGAGTTCCCATTCGCGGTTGAAGGTCTCAAGCTGCTCGGGGTTCATGGTGGATTCGACGATGGCGGCTGTGTCTTCGCCGGTCAGGGCTTTGTGCGGGACGGGGGTCAGGGTGCCGCTGACTTTGACGGCAGGCGGGAAGCCTGCGCTGATGAAGATGTCGGATGCGCCGCGTTTTTCTGCTTCGACGCACATGCGGTCGAGCAGGGGATGGAGGTGTGTGCCGATTTCGGCGGGGGTGGGGATGTGCGGCGGTTGGTTTTTTTGCGAGTAGGCTTGCACCATTTCGCTGAGTAAGTCGTGTAAAGGAGTTGTTTCGCTCATTTTGTGTACTCTTTATCAGTAAGTGAATATTGAGACCGGCGGGCGGTTTGTTTGTTATTGGGTGTTGCCTGCCTTGCGGAGGTCGTCTGAAAACGGGAAACGGGTTTCCTCGTTGTGTAAACTGCGTTTTCAGACGACCTGGTTTGTTCCCGATAATGGAATGTGTTTATCAGACGATGGTCATGCTGTCGCTGTTTTGCGCTTTGCTGCGGGCTACGTCGGGGCTGATGGTACCTTGGCGGACGAGGGTTTGCAGCGCTTGGTCGAGGGTTTGCATGCCGTGTGATTGACCGGTTTGCAGCGCGGAGTTGATTTGGGCGATTTTGTTTTCGCGGATCAGGTTGCGCACTGCGGGGGTGGAGATGAGGATTTCGTGTGCGGCGACACGGCCGTTGCCGTCGCGGGTTTTCAGCAGGGTTTGCGAAATGACCGCGCGCAGGGATTCGGACAGCATGGAACGTACCATTTCTTTTTCGCCGGCAGGGAATACGTCGACGATACGGTCCACGGTTTTGGCGGCGCCGGTGGTGTGCAGCGTGCCGAATACCAAGTGGCCGGTTTCGGCGGCAGTCAGCGCGAGGCCGATGGTTTCGGGGTCGCGCATCTCACCCACGAGGATCACGTCGGGGTCTTCACGCAATGCGGAACGCAGGGCGTTGGCGAAGCTGTGGGTGTGTTGGTGCAGCTCGCGCTGGTTGACGAGGGCTTTTTTACTTTGGTGGACGAACTCGATCGGGTCTTCGATGGTGAGGATGTGTGCGGGTTGGGTTTCGTTGATGTAGTTGATCATCGCCGCCAGCGTGGTGGATTTACCGGAACCGGTCGGACCGGTTACCAATACCAAGCCGCGCGGGTTGTCGGCGATTTTTTGGAAAATACGCGGGGCGCGCAGGTCTTCCAGTGTCAATACGGTACTCGGAATGGTACGGAAGACGGCGGCAGGACCGCGGTTGGAGGTAAAGGCGTTGACACGGAAACGGGCGACGTTGGGCAGCTCGAAGGAGAAGTCCACTTCCAAATCTTGTTGGAACAGTTTGCGCTGATGGTCGTTCATGACCGAAGTGACCATGTTGCCGACTTCTTCGGCGGACATTTCGGGCAGGTTGATGCGGCGGATATCGCCGTGAACGCGGATCATGGGGGACATTCCGGCGCTTAAGTGAAGGTCGGAAGCTTTGTTTTTGACGCCGAAAGCGAGTAAGTCGGTAATCTGCATAATGTGGCCTTGTTTTAGTTTAGAATAATGAGGCGGAACCCGATTTAAAATGCGGACGCGGAATGCCGGGCATTTCCCTGTTCAGGTTCCGATAAATTGTATTATTTTAAATACATAAACCGTTCAGACCAAGTAAAATTTTCAAAATCGCTGTAATTGATGTAATAAAGGAAGAAATCATGTCGGTATTGCAACAAAATTATACGGAGGTGTGCCGCCGCATTGCCGAAGCCGAGCAAAAGGCGGGCAGGCAGGCGGGTGAAGTGGGTCTGATTGCTGTCAGCAAAACCTTCCCTTCAGACGACATCCGCGAGGTATATGCTGCAGGGCAGCGTGATTTTGGTGAAAACTATATTCAGGAGTGGTACGAAAAAACGGAAACGCTCGCGGATTTGCCCGACATCGTTTGGCACATCATCGGCGATGTGCAGTCGAACAAAACCAAATTTGTCGCCGAACGCGCGCATTGGGTGCATACGATAGGTCGTCTGAAAACCGCCCGCCGCTTGAGCGAACAGCGTCCGTCCGAAATGCCGCCTTTGCAGGTGTGCATCGAAGTCAATATCGCGGGCGAGGAGGCGAAACACGGCGTTGCGCCCGATGAGGCGGTCGCGCTGGCGGTGGAAGTAGCGAAGTTGCCGAATGTGGTTGTACGCGGATTGATGTGTGTCGCCAAAGCCGACAGCGATGATGAAGCATTGCGCGTTCAGTTCCAAACCATGCAGAAACTGCTTGCCGACCTGAACGCGGCGGGTGTTCGCGCGGATGTGTTATCGATGGGGATGTCCGGCGATATGCCTGTGGCGGTCGCGTACGGCGCAACGCATGTGCGCATCGGCAGCGCGATTTTCGGCAGACGGGAGCAAAAAGGGAAAGACAGTCAATAAAACAGATTATCTCGGTTGTTTTGCTTTGTTTGACGTTAACGGGTTGTCGGTTGATGGGCTGGTATCCATGTGAGTCCTTGTCAGGCTGGTGTAAGCCCAAAAAGCCGGCGGCAATAGATTTTTGAAAAAAACAGGGTTTATACCGAACATCGCTGCCTGAAAGCGTCCGTTGGTAAAAAGGTCGTCTGAAATTTTCCGCTTTGGTGGGAACGGCATTTCAGACGACCCCAAGTATAGTGGATTAACTTTAAACCAGTACGGCGTTGCCTCGCCTTGCCGTACTATCTGTACTGTCTGCGGTTTCGTCGTCTTGTCCTGATTTAAATTTAATCTACTATAAAATGTATTTCATTTAAAAATTTAAGGAAATTTATGAACATCTACTTTTTAGGCGGCGGCAATATGGCGGCCGCCATTGCGGGCGGATTGGTCAAACAGGGTGGATACCGCATTCACATCGCCAACCGCGGCGCGGAAAAACGCGAGCGTTTGGCAAAAGAATTGAATGTTGAAGTTTCTGAATCCCTGCCCGAACTGCATTCAGACGACGTTTTGATTCTTGCCGTCAAGCCGCAGGACATGGAAGCCGCGTGCCGCAACGTTCGTGTCAACGGCGCATTGGTGCTATCCGTTGCCGCCGGTTTGTCTATTGATACCCTCAGCCGCTACCTTGGCGGAACGCGCCGAATCGTCCGTACCATGCCCAATACGCCGGGAAAAATCGGTTTGGGCGTATCCGGCATGTTTGCCGAAGCCGAAGTATCCGAAGCCGACCGTGCTGCCGCCGACCGGATTATGCGTTCCGTCGGTTTAACCGTTTGGTTGGACGAAGAAGACAAGTTGCACAATATCACCGGCATCAGTGGCAGCGGCCCCGCCTACGTCTTTTACCTGCTCGGCGCGCTGCAAGCCGCCGCTCAGGCGCAAGGGTTTAGCGAAGAAGATGCCCGCGCCCTCAGTCTCGCCACGTTTAAAGGCGCAGTTGCCTTGGCAGAGCAAAGCGGCGAAGACTTCGCGAAACTGCAGCAAAATGTTACTTCCAAAGGCGGAACCACCCACGAAGCCATCGAAACGTTCAAATCATGCTGCGTCGCCGAAGCCATTGCCCAAGGCGTGGAAGCCTGCGTCAAGCGTTCGCAGGAAATGGCACAACAATATAAGGTCGTCTGAAAATGCGCGGAGATTTATTGATATTGCTTGCCGACGGCATCGTTATCTTGTGTTTGGCACGTCTCTTCCTGCAAGCGGCGGGATTGAGTGAAAATCATGCGCTCTTGGCGTTCAGTAAGCGATCAACCGATTGGCTGGTCAACCCGCTGCATAAAATTCTGCCGGTTAAAAAATACGACCCAGCCTGCCTGTTGTCAGGACTGTTGTTATATTACATCGCATTCACCTTCATTACTTTAGTGGCGCAGCCTACCGCATTCAGCGCAAAAATCATCATCGCCAATTTTATACTGGCAGTATTGAATACAATTAAATCAGCGGCTTATGTGTTGTTGATAGGGTTGTTTATCCGCATGGCGCTCAGTATTAAAGATCCCTATTCCCAACTTTCCGTCGCGCTGGAAAGGATATATCGTCCCATACTTTCTCCCGTACAGTTTTTAAAGTACGGACGCTACGATTTTTCAGGTAGTATATTGGCATTATTACTGTGGATCTGGTTAAGCAGTCTATCGCCCCAAATTACCCGCCAAATCAACTTGTGGCTACTGCAATAGACAGCAAGTTCATTAAGAATTTGCAGTATGACGTAAGCAAAATGCAAAAAAGTGAAAATCGAAAACACGACTGTGAAAACATGGTATCATGCCGCCATTTCCAAACGGGCTTGAGAAAAGAAGTCCTAAGAAATCAATAAAATAAACCACTTGAGTAGCATTTTGTTTTCCGCAATAGATTGAAAGAAAAATTATGGCAAAGCTGACAGAACAAGACATTTTGAATTGGGACGGCCCGGAAGAAGACTACATGAATAGTGACCAGTTGGCATTCTTCCGCGAACTGCTGGTAAAAATGCAAGACGAACTGATTGAAAACGCATCTGCCACCACCGGCCACCTGCAAGAACACGAATCGGCTCCCGATCCTGCCGACCGCGCTACTCAAGAAGAAGAGTACGCGCTGGAACTACGCACCCGCGACCGTGAGCGCAAACTTCTAGGTAAAGTACAAGCAACCATCCGCAGTATCGACGAAGGCGATTATGGCTTCTGCGCGGATACCGGCGAGCCCATCGGTCTCAAACGCCTCCTTGCCCGCCCGACTGCGACACTTTCCGTGGAAGCACAAGAACGCCGCGAACGCATGAAAAAACAGTTTGCCGACTAAGTATAACGAAATCGGCTGATCGAATTAGACAGTAAGAAAATGAAAAGGTCGTCTGAAATGGATTTCGGACGACCTTT
>NZ_KV814924.1:0-336 GCF_001814135.1 Neisseria sp. HMSC067H09
TTTGCACAGGCCGTCTGAAAACTTCCTTAAAAACTAGTGATAAATGTAATCAAACCCAAAATAATGCCTGGGGCGTTTGCCAGTATGATGGGGTAGTCGCGTTTTTCTTTCAAAAAGCCGTAGGCAAACCATAATGTGCAGTTGATGGCGGCGACGAGGGGTTGCAACGGCGAGCCGGGGTTGCCGGCAAGGTTGTTTTGGATTTGCGGGATATAAGAAACGTACATACCGACGCCGGCCAGGGTGGCGGTGACGGAAAGAATGTGCATTTGTTTTTCAGTCATTGGTTTTCCTTTCTGATTAGACGATTGGGTTTTCAGGCTGTACAGATGTTGA
>NZ_KV814925.1:0-217 GCF_001814135.1 Neisseria sp. HMSC067H09
TCGCTATTCTCCCAACCCAAAGGCTTCTGCAACCCCCAACTCTGCAACCCCCAACCCATCCAGCAGCACCGTACCCAATCCACCCAATAATGCAGGTCATAACGATCCAAGTGCAAATACTGATACCGATGGCACAGAAAAGAGTATCTCGCCTCCTATCACAGATCATGGAACAGTGCCGCTGACAGGCAATGGCAAACCTGTCCCAAATCCAACG
>NZ_KV814926.1:0-40145 GCF_001814135.1 Neisseria sp. HMSC067H09
TTTTGGGGTGCAGTTCAGTTTTCAGACGACCTTTCGTCTTAAGGTTTCAATATTTCACATCGGCAACGCGGTTTTACAAATCCTGCAAACGCTCGACCGAAGGGGCGTAGTAATATGCGCCGGAAATGGCGGTGGAAAGATGCTTGAGCAGCAGATCAGTTTTGCCGTCGGCATCGCCGAACATGTGCAAAAGCTGTACTTCGATGTTGTGCAAGGTATGGCAGTAGGCAGTGAACATCAGGCCGTGTTCGCCGCTGATTTTGCCGAAGGGCAGGCTGCGGCGGACAATTTTCAGACCCACGCCGTTTTCTTTCAGGTTGACGCGCCCCAAATGCGAATCGGGCAGGCGCACGTCTTTGCTGAATTCTTCGTTGGCTTCTTTGCTGCGGCCGACGCTGGCTTCTTGTTCAGCAACGGGTACGGCATCCCATTTTTTCAGGTCGTGCAGGTATTTTTGCAGCAGGACGTAGCTGCCGCCGGCATCGGGTCGGCCTTCGGGGATAATGGCGACATTGCGGACGTTTTCATCGCCTTGCGGGTTTTCAGTGCCATCGACAAAGCCGTCCAATCCGCGGTCTTCATACAGGCGCAAGCCGTGTTCCTCAGTGGCGATGCTGATGCTGTCGCCGAACGCGGCAAAGACGGATTGTGCGAGTGCGAAGGCGGCTTTTTGGCGGTAGGCTTGGATGTGGATGTAGATATCGTGTTGGGTTGAGGGGGCAAGACCGTTGCCCATGACGGGGAAGGGTTTGATTTCGCTGCCTTCTTCTGCGTGTCCGAATGCTTTCCATGCGTCGCTGCCGAAGGCGATGGTCATGCCTAAAATATCTTCGGGAAAGCGGGTTTTCAGCTTCGCCAAAGCTTCAAGCGAGCTTCGGCAGGCGGTTTTGATGTCATCGTAGCGACCGTCGCGGATGTCGGCTTCGATAAATATGCCGGCTTGGGCGTGATCGGGGATGATGGCGGTTTGCGGGCGGGGCATTGTGTTTCCTTTTCGGTTTATTGGATTTTTCAGGCGGTATTATAGCACTTAAGGTTTTCAGACGACCTCGTCTGAAAGGGCGGATATGATAGAATCCGCCGTTTGTTTTTTGATTTTCAACAGGTTCGCTTTATGTTCGGTACGATGTTTTTGATGATGATTGTATTGCTCCAGCTTTTCACGTTCGGACTGGGGCGTTCGTTGCAATGGCTGTTCGCGCCGGTGGTCGGCAAGGCGGGCAGGCGTTGGCTGATGGGGGTGTCGTATTTCGTGACCAACGGCCTGCTGACTGGGCTTTTGTTGGAATTGGGACATTTTATGTTCCGCATCATGGCGTTTTGGATGGTGTTGCTGCTGTTTGTGATGTATGCGGCATTGGCGACGTTTATCCTGTTTCTGCTGCTGCGCAAATTCGTGGCCATCCGGTCGCTGTCGCGCAGCCTGCGCTTGTTTGCGCCGCTGTTCGTATTAGGTTTGGTCGGCTTGGGGATGTACAACGCCTATACGCCCGTTGTCCGTCATCAGACTATCGTGATCGATAAGAAAATGGACAAACCGCTGCGTATCGGCATGGCAAGCGACCTGCACTTGGGGATTTTGTTTGGCGCGCGGCAACTGGATAAGCTGGTGGACATCATGAACCGTGAAAAAGTCGATTTAATCCTGTTGCCGGGCGATTTGATGGACGACAACGTCGATGCCTACCGCAAAGAGAATATGCAGCCGCATCTGGGTCGTCTGAAAGCGCCGCTGGGCGTTTACGCGACTTTGGGCAATCACGATATGTTCGGCGACAGCGCGCGCATCCGCCATGACCTTGAGGCGGCGGGCATTACCGTACTCGGCAACCAAGTGTTGCAACACGACGCGTTCCTGCTCGTCGGCCGCAACGACGATTTGGACCACGACCGTCCGTCTGTCTCTCAGTTGCTGGAAAATCACAATACCGATCAGCCCGTTTTGTTGATGGATCACCGCCCGACCGAAGTCGAGGCGCACGCCACGCTGCCTATTGATGTTCAAGTTTCCGGCCATGTACACAACGGTCAAATCGCACCGGCAAACTTGATTGTCCGCACGCTCTACCGTCTTGCCTACGGCTATGAAGAAATCAGTGGAAGACACTTTTTTGTCACGTCCGGCTACGGTTTCTGGGGAATTCCGCTGCGCTTGGGTTCGCAGTCGGAAGTGTGGGTGATTGATGTGAAGGGGAGGTAATTTATTGAAATTAAAATATAAGGTGTATGAAAAAGGTCGTCTGAAACAAAATTCGGACGGCCTTTTTTATGACTTATGGGCAAAAAAATCTATTTGGGTTATAATGCCATCAAACTAAATCAAATTTGCAAATTGACTATTGTTTTTTTAAAAATCTGCAAAATACTCAACACATTACTTCAATAAATAATCAAGGATGAGCATTATGGGAATCATTAGTCTTATTTTCATCGCCGTGATATTGGGCTTTCTGTTGATTAATTTCAAGCAAAAACTCAGCCGTTGTAAAAAAGATTACCAAGAATCTTTCGTTGCATTGCGTATCGCTTTGGCGTGTAGGCATCAGGCAGTCAGGCATGTTTTAGATGCGTCAAAAATCTACTTGGGGCGAGAAGGTGGCGATATGGATAAAGGTTTGTTGTCCGCTTGTGGCGATGCAGAAGCGGTATTGAGTCAGGTATCCAAATCTTTTTCCCCGGAATCGCTTTCCCGCCTGTGCAATGCGGAAGCGGAATTGAACAAATTGCTCCGAAGCTTGCAGGAAGCTTTGGAAAAAAACTTAAAACAACGACCCGACGAAGGGTTGAAAAGCCAGCTTGAAATGCTGGATGCAGCTGAAAACGACGTTGTTTCCGCGCGCCGTGCTTACAACCGCTCCGCAGAACGCTACAACCGCATACTGAGAAAGTCCATGAGCGGAATTATTGCGAAGGTATTGGGCTATCATGTCAAAGCAAGCCTGATTAAATTTGAAGACAACAATGGCCCTCAAATGAGCAAACATTTACTGGCTCGTTCGTAATCCTTATTTGAAAGTATGACGGGTTTGGATGGGACTCCCTTATCGTCATCATCCCTTGTCCGATAAAAAGGTCGTCTGAAAACCATGTTTCAGGTTTTCAGACGACCTTTGTTTTTCAAAACGGAATCAGCCGCCGCATGCGCCGCAGCAACCGCCTTCGCTGTGGCCGCCGCGTTTTTCTTCGTTGTTGACTACGGGCAGCTCGACTTCTTCAGACTGTTCTTTTTTGTCTTCGGGCAGGTCGTTGACTTTGATTTTGTTTTCTTCTGACATTTTGGGCTCTCTTAAAAAAGGTGGAAAGGTGTGCCACGATACCATCGGGCGGCGGATAAACCAAGTCGGATTTAAGATTTTTTGCGATTCGGTTTGATGAATCGCAAATCGTGCCGGTTTGGAATGGCTGACGTGATAACGGGACGCTGGTTATCGCGTCCCGTTTGGGTTTTCAGACGACCTTTGGGCATCAGTTCAGGCGGTTTTTCTTACCGAACCAAACGAAGCCGATGGCGCCCAAAACAATCATCGGCACGCTCAACCATTGTCCCATCGACAAGCCCAAGGTGAGCAGGCCGAGATAGTCGTCGGGCTGGCGGGCGTATTCGGCGATGAAGCGGAAAAAGCCGTAGCCGCCGAGGAAGAGGGAGGCGACTTGTCCCGTCGGGCGCGGTTTTTTGGAGAAAATCCATACGACGATGAAGAGGCAGATGCCTTCAAGGGCGAATTGGTAGAGTTGCGAAGGATGGCGCGGCAGTACGTGGTATTGCTGCATCCATTCCGCCCAAAGCGGGTTGCGCACGGCGGCGTTGAGGTCTTCTGCGCGCGCTTGCGGGAAGCCCATTGCCCAAAAGGCGTTGATGTCGGTAATGCGGCCCCAGAGTTCGCCGTTGATGAAGTTGCCGATACGGCCGGAAGCCAAACCCAGCGGAACGAGCGGTGCGACAAAATCCATGGTTTTCAAGGTGCTGATTTTGTGTTTGCGGCTGAACAGCCACATGGCAATGACGACGCCCAAGAAGCCGCCGTGGAACGACATGCCGCCTTCCCAAACTTTGAGCATTTCAAGCGGATGGTCGAGGTAGTATGAGAATTTGTAAAACAGGATATAGCCGAGTCGTCCGCCGAGTATGACGCCTATTGCCCCCCAACCTAGGAAGTCGTCGAGCATTTCTTGGGTAAAGGCGGTGTTGCCTTGTTTGATGCGGCGGCGGCCCAGCCATAAGAAGAGCATAAAGCCGACGATATAGCTGAGGGCATACCAGCGGATGGCGATAGGGTCGATTTTGATGGCAATAGGATTGAACTGCGGATGTATCATCATGATGTGTGTTCCTTATGGGAAGGGCAGTTTATGTGTTTTAGCCCGACAAAGGTCGTCTGAAAATGCCGATTGGGATTTTCAGACGACCTTTTGTGTGATAGGGAAAAATAATTATCGTAAATCATCGACAACGTTCAAAACAGCCGACAACATGGCTTCGCCCAAACGCAGGGAGCGTTGGCCGTTCCAGCCGAAGTCGTCGTCGGGCAGGTTGGCATTGTCTTTAAACGGCATTTCGAGCGTATAGGCGAGGCAGTCAAAACGGTTGCCCACCCAGTTGGTCGCGAGCGTCATGTTTGCCTGACCGGGTGCGTTTTTTTCATAGCCGTATTCGTCTTGGAAGTCGGGGCTGGCGGAGAGCAGGGCGGTTTTGAACTGAGTTTCCAGCGCGGCAATGCGCGGATTGTAGTTCGGCACGCCTTCCGTACCGGCGACAAAGACAAACGGCAATGCTTCGTCGCCGTGAATGTCTAAGAACAAATCCACGCCGGTTTCCAGCATTTTTTCGCGCACGAGGAAGACTTCCGGGCTTTTTTCCAGCGTCGGGTTTTCCCATTCGCGGTTGAGGTTTGCGCCGGCAGCATTGGTGCGCAGGTTGCCCAATACCGAGCCGTCGGGGTTCATGTTCGGCACGATGTAGAAAGTGGCGCGGTCGAGCAGGGTGCGTGCGGTCGGGTCTTGCGGGTCGAGCAGGCGGCCGAGCAGGCCTTCGATAAACCATTCCGCCATCGTTTCGCCCGGATGCTGGCGCGCGATAACCCAGATTTTCATGTCGCTTTCGACTTGGTTGCCGATGGTCAGCAGGTTGATGTCGCGACCTTGCACGGTACTGCCCAAGTCGTCGATGCGGCAAAGCCCGCTGCCTTGCGCGTCGCCCAAGAGGTTTAAATGCTGCTCGTGGGAGTAAGGCTCGAAATAGGCGTAGTAAACGCTGTTGGAGAGCGGCGTATGGTTGATGGTCAGCACGCCGTTTTCGTATTCGGTCGGGACGCGGAACCAATTTTGGCGGTCGTAAGAGGCGCACGCCTGATAATCTTCCCAGCCTTGCGGATAAGCCGAATCTGCCGCATTTTCAAAGTGCATCACGCAATTCTGATACGCCGCACCTTGCAGGCGGAAGTAAAACCATTGGGCGAAATCGGAAGCGTTGTCCGGACGCAGGGCGAGGCGGATATTGGCAGGGTCGGTCAGGTCTTTGACGACGACGGAGCCGGCGTCAAATTGAGTGCTGATTTTAATCATGGGAAAGTCCTCGGTATATCGGGCGAACCGGATAACCGTTGTTTGAGAAAATGTGTGGGCGATACCGTATCCGTCGGCGACGGCAAACCGATATGCCCGAATCCGTTGATTCTACCATTCCGACGGGCGCATCCTCAACCGATAAGGGTTGCGGAATGTTGTTTCAGACGACCTTTGACGTTAAGATAGGGCAGTTTGGCTTTAAATCATGGCAAGGCGGCAAAGCTGCAAAGAGTGGCAGAGCCGGTTTATACCGATTCAAAGCGAATCCGCTATAATGATTAAATTGTTAACAATGAGACACGATTATGAGCGAATCCCACTCCATTTCCGCAGCCGACAAAGCGCGCATTTTAGCCGAAGCCCTGCCGTATATCCGCCGTTTTTCCGGCTCCGTCATCGTCATCAAATACGGCGGCAACGCCATGACCGAGCCTGCTTTGAAAGAAGGCTTCGCCCGCGATGTTGTTTTGCTCAAACTGGTGGGCATCCACCCCGTCATCGTCCACGGCGGCGGCCCGCAAATTAATGAAATGTTGGAAAAAATCGGTAAAAAAGGCGAATTCGTGCAAGGTATGCGTGTGACCGACGGCGAAACGATGGACATCGTCGAAATGGTGTTGGGCGGTCATGTGAATAAAGAAATCGTCTCGCTGATTAATTTGCAGGGCGGACGCGCGGTCGGCGTCACCGGGCGCGACAACCACTTTATCAAAGCGAAAAAACTGCTGGTCGATACGCCCGAACGGGCAGGCGTGGACATCGGACAAGTCGGCACGGTCGAAAGCATAGACGTGCGCCTGATTGAAGGCTTGATCGAACGCGGCTGCATCCCCGTCGTTGCGCCCATCGGCGTCGGCGCAAAAGGCGAAGCCTTCAACATCAACGCAGATTTGGTCGCAGGCAAACTGGCGGAAGAGTTGAACGCGGAAAAACTGCTGATGATGACCAATATCGCCGGCGTGATGGACAAAGAAGGCAACCTGCTGACCAACCTCACGCCAAGCCGTATCGGCGAATTAATCGCAGACGGCACGCTCTACGGCGGTATGTTGCCCAAAATCAGCTCCGCCGTCGAAGCGGCAAGCAACGGCGTCAAAGCGACCCACATCATCGACGGCCGCCTGCCCAACGCGCTTTTGCTGGAAATCTTCACCGATGCGGGCATAGGCTCGATGATTTTGGGCGAAAGGTCATAACGGCCCGCAGATGATTCAAGGCTTGTTAAACAGCAGGCCTTACCAATACCCAAATACCAAATACACAAAAGGTCGTCTGAAAACCTGTTTCAACGTTCATAGAGAATGCTGAAACGGATTTTCAGACGACCTTTTTGCCATTTTGACCCTATTGGGGCTGCACGTTGAAAGGCATATCGATTTTTTGCCATTGCGCACTTTCGTAGTCGAGCGCGGCGGCGATTAGAGGGTGTTGTTCGAGCCAGTTTTGGCTGATGCGCAGGATGAAGCCTTTGCCGGTTTCGTCGGCGCGCAGTTGGGTTTGCGGCGGCAGATCCAAAGGCAGGCGGGCGCGGCAGAAAAGTGCGGCGAGGCGCAGGGAGAGGACGGCGTACCAAAGCATTTCGCTACTGCCGACGATGTCCGCCATTTTTTTCATGTCGCCGCGGTGTCCGATGACCAGTTGCGCGAGTATGGTTTGTTCTTTGCGGGAGAAGCCGGGCATATCGGCGTTTTCGAGGATGTAGGCGGAGTGTTTGTGGTAGCCGGTGTGGGCGATGTCAAGTCCGATTTCGTGCAGCCTGCCTGCCCAGCCGAGGTATTGTTTCCATTGGGCAAGGTCTTGGACGGTTACGTTTTTGGCGTGGCACAGGCTGTCCATAAAGGCTTGCGCGGTTTCGGCGACGCGTTTGGCTTGGTTGAGGCTGACGTGGTAGCGGTTTTGGAACTCGGCGGTCGTCTGATCGCGCATGTCTTCGTTCAAACCGCGTCCAATCAGGTCGTAGAACACGCCGTCGCGCAAAGCGGCTTCAGTAACGGTCATTTTGGTGAGGTCAAGTTCTTCAAACGCTGCCATCATGACGGCCAGTCCGCCGGCGAACACTTCCACGCGTTCGGGCTTGAGGCTTTCGAATTTGGCTTTTTTGACGGAACCGGCTTCAATAATACGGTCGGCGAGGTAGCGCATGCCTTTGTAGGTAATGTCGGCTTCTTGGGGCAGCTCGGCGGCGATGAGGTCGCGGATGGATTTGGCGGAGCCGGAGGTGCCGATGGCGAAATCCCAACCTGTACGCTTCATGAGTTTACTGATGCGCTGGATTTCGTTGCGGGCGGCGGAGATGGCGGCTTGGAAGTCTTTGGCGGTGATTTTGTTTTGGAAAAAACGCAGGCTGTAAGTGACGCAGCCTAAGGGCAGGCTTTCGGTAGCGAGCGGCTGGAGGTCGGAGCCGATGACGAATTCGGTCGAGCCGCCGCCGATGTCGATGACGAGCATCTTGTCGCCGTTGGGCGGTAGGGTGTGGACGACGCCGGTGTAAATGAGGCGGGCTTCTTCACGGCCTGCGATGATTTCGATGGGGAAGCCCAGTGCGGCTTCGGCTTTGGGTAGGAATTGGGCGATATTTTTTGCTACGCGGAAGGTATTGGTCGCCACAACGCGCACTTGTTCGGGTTTGAACCCGCGCAGCCGTTCGCCGAATTTTGCCAAACAGTCCAAGGCACGTTCTTGGGATGCTTCGTCGAGGTTTTTATGTTCGTCCAAACCGGCGGCAAAACGCACCATTTGTTTGAAGGAATCAATGACTTTCAGTTGTCCGTTGTTGTTTTCGCAAACTTGGAGGCGGAAGCTGTTGGAACCTAAATCGACGGATGCCAGGACGTTGGTGGGCGTAGTGGTCATGAAGGGATACCGGTGGATAAACGAAGCTCTAATGTTACTCTGTCCCGCCGTTGATTGACAATATCGCAGATCAACTTTAAACCGCCGCAATATTGCACTGCGTTGATGTATCACTCATTGTCTGTTTCAAGTCAATCCGCTCATCAATGATACACGCCACCTTTGATTCTGCACGGAGATATTCTTATAATACCCGTTTTGCAAACGTCAAAAGGTCGTCTGAAAACAAAAAATAGGGTTTTCAGACGACCTTTAAACCGACTAAAACGAATGACAGTACACATGAAAACGGAAAACCTGATCCTCACGCCCGAATCCCCGTCCCGCCGCCGCTTTTTACTGGCTGGCGGCGCATTGCTGCTCAGCCCTGCCGCCGCACTCGCCGGCGCGCAACGCGAAGAAACGCTTGCCGACGATGTCGCTTCGGTTATGCGCAGCTCCATCAACAATGTCAACCCGCCGCGCCTCGTGTTCGCCGATCCAAACGAAGGCGAACGCTGGCTGGCGGCTATGTCCTCCCGCCTTGCCCGCTACGTTCCCGATGCTGCCGAACGCCGCCGCCTGCTGGTTAACATCCAATACGAAAGCAGCCGCGCGGGGCTGAATACCCAAGTGATTTTAGGGTTGATCGAAGTCGAAAGCGCGTTCCGCCAATACGCCATCAGCGGCGTCGGCGCGCGCGGGCTGATGCAGGTCATGCCGTTTTGGAAAAACTATATCGGCAAACCTTCGCACAACCTGTTCGACATCCGCACCAACCTGCGCTACGGTTGCACCATCCTGCGCCACTACAACAATATCGAAAAAGGCAACATCGTCCGCGCTTTGGCGCGCTTCAACGGCAGCCTGGGCAGCAACAAATACCCCAACGCCGTCTTAGGCGCATGGCGCAACCGCTGGCAATGGGGCTGACCGCGGGGTATAAACGGCTGCGCCCGTGCAAATGCAAACCCTTTTGAATCCTGTATAATCCGCACATCTGATAATTTTAAAATTTCAGACGACCTTAAAATCCTACCAGGTCGTCTGAAAAACCGTTTATGGCAAAAGACACCCGCATCCAAATGTTCCCGCACGAATGGCGTGCCAGCACCACCCTCTCCGGCGTTTACGCTCTGCGTATGTTGGGGATGTTCTTGGTTCTCCCCGTTTTGTCCTTATATGCCGCCTCATTGCCCGGCGCGGAAAACAACAAAACCTTGGTCGGTCTAGCAATGGGTATCTACGGACTGACGCAGGCTTTGCTGCAACTGCCTTTGGGCATCGCCTCCGATAAATTCGGACGCAAAAAAACCATTTATGTCGGACTGATTGTCTTTGCCGCCGGTAGTTTTCTCGCCGCTGCCGCCAACTCATTGCCCATGCTGGTTGCCGCGCGCGCCATCCAAGGGGCGGGCGCAGTCAGCGCCGCAGTGACCGCGCTGCTTGCCGACTTGACCCGGGACGGCGTGCGTACCCGTGCGATGGCGATGATAGGTTTGAGCATAGGTTTGACCTTTTCCGTCAGTCTGGTGGTCGCCCCGATGATTGCCGATATTATCGGCGTTTCCGGATTGTTTATGCTGACCGGTATCCTGACCGTCATCAGCATAGGCGTTGTCGCTTGGATGACTCCTGATCCCGAAGTGTCCAAGCTGCACGAAGACACACAGGCGCAGCCCTCGCGCATGGGCGAAGTCCTCCGCGACCGCCAGCTTCTCAACTTGGATTTCGGCATTTTCGCGCTGCATGCCGCACAAATGGCGTTGTTTACCGCCCTGCCTTTTGCCATGACGCAGCTCGGTTTGGAAAAAATCCAGCATTGGAAAGTCTATCTGCCCTCGACTATTGCAGGGCTGGTGATTATGATCCCCCTCATCATCATCGGCGAAACCCGCAACAAGCTCAAACAAGTCTTCATCCTCGGCATCGCCTGCATCGCAGCGGCGCAAATCGGCTTATTGTTCGGCATGCACTCGATTTGGCTGATTACCGCCTATCTGGTTGTTTACTTCATCGGCTTCAACGTATTGGAAGCCAGCCTGCCGTCCATGGTTTCTAAGATTGCGCCGGCCGATTTGAAAGGCACGGCGATGGGCGTTTACAATACCATGCAGTCCGTCGGGCTGTTTGTGGGCGGCGCAAGCGGCGGATGGCTGTTTCAACAATACGGCTTTGCAGGCGTTTTCACCTTTTGCAGCGTATTGATGCTATTGTGGCTGGTCATCGCCGTACTCGCGCCCGCGCCCAAACCCGTCAAAAACCTCAGCTATCCCGTCAGCCCCGTATGGCAGGAAAAACACGATTCGCTCTACCAAGCATTGTCCCAAGTCGAAGGCATCGAAAGCATTACCTTCAGCGCAGACAAACAAACCATTTACATCAAGGCGTTGCAAAAAGGATTTGACCAAGAGGCCGCCGAAAACATCATCACAGGAGTTTAAAAAATGTCATTGAACAAAGTCATCCTTATCGGCCGTCTCGGTCGCGACCCCGAAGTCCGCTATATGCCCAACGGCGAAGCCGTCTGCAATTTCAGCGTCGCTACCAGCGAAACCTGGAACGACCGCAACGGACAGCGTGTAGAACGCACCGAATGGCACAACATCACCATGTATCGTCGTCTCGCCGAAATCGCCGGACAATACCTGAAAAAAGGCAGCCAAGTTTATCTGGAAGGCCGCATCCAAAGCCGTAAATACCAAGGCAAAGACGGCATCGAACGCACCGCATACGACATTATCGCCAATGAAATGAAAATGCTCGGCGGCCGCAACGACAACAGCGGCGGCGCACCTTACGACGACGGCGGTTACAGCCAAGGCGGCTACCAACAACAAGCGCCGCAACAACAGTACCAAGCCGCCCCGCAAAACCAAGAGCCTCCTGCCGCCCCACGCCGCCAAGCACCCGCCGCACCGGCAGCCCCTGTCGAAGACATCGACGACGATATTCCGTTCTGAGTTACATATAATTAAATATTGTAAAATATAACACAAAAAAATGAGAGAAACCTTATAAAATAAGGTTTCTCTTTTTTACACTTTTATTGACACAGGCGGATTGAGACCTTTGCAAAATTCCCCAAAATCCCCTAAATTCCCATCAAGACATTTAGGGAATTTCCGGGGAATTTTGCAAAGGTCTCAAAAGGAGAAGAAATATTACAAACAGCTGTTCCGTTAATTGAGCAAATTGATGAGTTATTTTTCGGAAAGTTGGATAACAACGAAGAACAATTTAAGCATTTTCTTGTTAGATTAAACAAAGAATAAGAATATTATTTATGGAGTTGTCAATTTTTATAGCTCCATACTACATTTGAAACTCAAAAATAGAGCATAGCTATAGAACAGAAATTTATTCAAGAGAATTATTTACACCAAAATATAGAAGTCCTCTGTTTTATTTTCAAAAAGTAAAACAGAGAACATAAATGGTTGGCTCTTGAAAGCAATGTGTAAAAATTTTACGTTAATATTGTAAAATATAATGATATAATTACTCTGTTATCGGGGTTATTTTTATGTATTTTTAAGAAAGTCATCAATATTTGATTGCAACAAGTTGAAATAATTAGAGTTTTATTTTTTCATTCTTTCCTTATATAGAAACAACCGTTCTAAAACAGAATTGCATAAAAGGTCGTCTGAAAATCAGTTTTCTGGTTTTCAGACGACCTTTTTGTTGTATGTTGAAGGTTGATTTCAGATAGAAGAAAATACTTTTGAACCAAAATTGTTTCAATGTGAAACCATTTAAGCAGAGAGTTTTCAGGATATTTACTTGTGAATTTGAGGAAAATGAAAGCTACTTGAGTTATCATTGAAAATCACAGAAAGCAGTTGCAGAGCAGCCGGGAAAATTGTTGTGTTCGCTTTTTGAAGCGGGACGGCAAGTTATACAGTTTCACCGAATACAACAAATGAACATCTTTATTTATCAATCTTAACGCGTTATCTAGGATAGTATTTATGAGCAAACAGGTAACCTACAACCAACACCCCGAGCAAAAAGCCCGCGACATCATCGACCAGAAACTGGAGCAGGCGGGCTGGGCGGTACAGTCGGTGAAGTACTTTAATCCCAACAGCAGTTTTGGGGTGGCGGTACGTGAATATCCAACCGACAGCGGTCCGGTAGATTATCTGTTGTTTGTTGATGGAGAGCCGGTTGCCATTATTGAGGCCAAAGAAGAAAACTTTGGCCATAAGCTCAATACGGTTGAAGAGCAAAGCGCACGCTATGCCGACAGCAAACTCAAGTATATTGAGCAAGCAGAGATTGCCTTTTTATATGAAAGCACGGGTGTAGTAACACGTTTTACCAACCGTAACGACCCTGCCCCGCGTGCCCGTGAAGTATTCAACTTTCACCGCCCCGAGACATTGCAAAAATGGGCAAACGAAGGCAAAAACACCCTGCGCGCCAAACTTAAAGCCATACCTGCGCTCAATCCTAACCATCTGTCTGCGGCTGAACTCGGCTTGCGCGATTGCCAATTAACCGCCATCGAAAATATGCAAGATTCTTTGGCAAAAGATTTGCCGCGCGCCTTGATTCAGATGGCCACAGGCGCAGGCAAAACCTATACCGCTATCAGCATTATGTATCGTTTGCTCAAATACACAGGCAAACGCCGCATCTTGTTTTTAGTAGATACCGTCAACTTGGGCGAACAGGCCGAGCAGGAAATGTTGGTTTTTACCCCGTCTGACGACAACCGCAAATTTACCGAACTCTACAACGCTCAAGTGATTAAATCGCCGAACATTCCCAACGGCGTAGAAGTCTGCATTTGTACCATTCAGCGCATGTATTCCCTATTAAAAGGGGAAGACCTGTCGATACCGGATGACAGCATGGAATTGGAAGAATGGGAAAACCGCTTAAAAGAACCATTGCCCGTTGCCTATCAACCGGATCTGCCACCCGAATTTTTTGATTTTATCTTTATCGATGAATGCCATCGCTCCATTTACAACCTTTGGCGACAAGTGTTGGATTATTTTGATGCCTATCTGATTGGTTTAACCGCCACACCGGACAACCGCACTTTTGGTTTTTTCAATCAAAACGTCGTCAGCGAATACAGCCACGAGCAAGCCGTTGCCGATGGCGTAAACGTAGGCAATGAAGTCTATCTGATCAATACCAAAATCAGTCTTGATGGCGGCAAATTCAAAGCCGAAGAATTGATCGAACACCGCGAACGCACCACACGCCGCAAACGCTGGCAGCAGCAAGATAGCGATGAAGACTATACCGCCAAGCAACTCGACAGGGATGTTGTCAATCCAAGCCAAATCCGCACTATTGTCCGTACTTTCCGTGACCATTTACCGGTGATGTTCCCAAATCGTCAAGAAGTACCCAAAACCTTGATTTTTGCCAAAAACGACAGCCACGCCGACGACATCATCAAAATGGTGCGGGAAGAGTTCGGGCAAGGCAACGAATTTTGCAAAAAAATCACTTACAAAGCCAAAGACGATATTGTGGGAGAGAACGGCGAAATCATTGAACAAGGCGAAGAACCGAAAACCGTCTTAGCGAATTTCCGCAACAGCTACAACCCGCGCATTGCCGTTACCGTCGATATGATTGCCACGGGAACCGATGTCCGCCCGCTCGAATGCCTGCTGTTTATGCGCGATGTCAAAAGCCGCAACTATTTCGAACAAATGAAAGGACGCGGCACACGCACGCTTGATAAAGAAGGCTTGCAAAAAGTCAGCCCTTCCGCATCATCAGCCAAAACCCATTATGTGATTGTCGATGCCATCGGTGTTACCAAATCGCTTAAAACGGCAAGCCAACAATTAGACACCCAGCGTTCGGTCAGCTTCTCCGATTTAGGAAAAGCCGTCGTCTTCGGCGGCGCATATGATAGCGACAGCATCAGCTCCCTAGCCGCGCGCCTTGCCCGTTTAAACAAACAGCTGGATAACGAACAACAGCAGCGGATCACCGAAATCACAGGCGGCGTCCCATTACCACAATTGGTCAAAGACCTGTTTCATGCCATCAATACCGACGAAATCCATCGGGCAGCTTGCGACCAAGAAGGCATTTCCATCGATGAGACGCCGTCTGAAAAAACCGTTTTAAAGATACAAAAACAGCGCGTCAAAGCCGCCACACGTCCGCTTTCCATGGAGCTCATCACCATATTGGACGACATCCGCAAACAAAACGAGCAGAAAATCGACGCCGAGATTGATGAAGTCATCCACGCAGGCTGGGCAGAAAATGATGAAACCCTGACCCAAGATTTTGCCGAATGGATACGCAGCAACAAAGACGAAATTACCGCCTTGCAGATTTTCTATAATCAGCCTTATCAACGCCAAGCCTTAAGCCTTGCGATGATTAAAGAGCTGGCGGCCGCCATCAAAAAAGCCAAACCGAAATTGGCATTCAGTCATATCTGGCAGGCGTACGCACGTCTGGATAACGTCAGCGAACAGGCAGAAAGCGAACTCACCGCCTTAGTCAGCCTTGTTCGCCGAGTGATTGGCATTGATGGCAAAATCACCCCGTTTAGCAAAACCGTGCGTAAAAACTTCCAAACATGGACGTTTGAACACAACCGCCGCGCCGACAAACCGCTGACCGAAGAGCAAATGCAATGGCTGACCATGATTCGTGACCACATCATCACCTCCTTTGCCATCGAAGGGAACGACTTTGAACTTACCCCGTTCAACCAATACGGCGGATTGGGTCAAGCCTATGATGTATTGAGTGAAATTGCCGCCAACGACCAAGACTTTAACACCCTATTAAACGAGATTAACCAACAATGGACAGCATAAAAATGACCGCAGAACAGCAGTTGCCTGAGGGGTGGAAGAAATATAATTTGTTCGATATTTGCCGACCTAAACAATGGAAAACTATTGCTGTAAAGGATTTAAAAAATGAAGGTTATCCAGTTTATGGTGCTAATGGAATAATTGGTTTTCATAATGAATTTAATCATGAAAAAGAGACATTATTAATTGGATGTCGCGGTAGTTGTGGAGAAATTCATATTTCACAGCCCAAGTCATATATTAATGGAAATGCAATGTGCTTAGATGAGCTATCAGATAATATATTGTTATATTATTTATACTATTTCCTGAAAGGCTATAATTTTAAATCAATTATTTCTGGCTCAACACAACCCCAAATTACTCAAATTGGACTAAGAAAGGTAGAAATACCAATTCCCCCACTTGAAACCCAACAAGCCATCGTCAATAAAATCGAAAGCCTGTTTGACGAAATCGACGAAGGCATAGGTCGTCTGAAAACCGCAGCGCAGCAAATCCAACAATACCGCCAATCCCTGCTCAAAAATGCCTTTAACGGCGAACTCACCAAAGAATGGCGCAGCAAGCACGCAGATGCCTTGCCGTCTGAAAACGAACTGCTCGCCCAAATTCAGACGGCCCGCGAACAACACCACGCCCAACAGCTTGCCGACTGGCAAACAGCCGTCAGCCAATGGGAACAAAATGGAAAAGAAGGCAAAAAACTGAGCAAGCCCAAAGCGTCGACACAAGCGGTCAAGTTTGAAGAAAATTTTGCAGACTTGCCGAGGGGGTGGGGAGTAGTGAAATTGGAAAATATTGCAGAAATTAACTCAGGTATGTCTGTGAGTGCCAACCGAAAATTAACGAATCCAATTGCTGTTAATTATTTAAGGGTGGGGAATGTACAACGGGGTTATTTGGATTTAGAAGAAATCAAGGAAATGAAAATTGAAGCAGAAAGCTTCAATAAATACAGATTGAGATTTGGAGACGTATTATTTAACGAAGGTGGAGATAGGGATAAATTGGGGCGTGGTTGGATTTGGGAAAATCAAGTTGAAAATTGTATTACCCAAAATCATGTCTTTAGAGCAAGCCCTTTTTTAAAATCAATTACACACTCAAAGTATATTTCATATTTGGGTAATTCTAGATATGGGAAAAGCTATTTTGAAGAAACAGGTAAACAAACAACAAACTTAGCATCAATCAATAAAACTGTATTAAGTAATTTTCCAGTTAAACTTCCATCATTAGCCGAACAAACCCAAATCGTTGCCATTTTAGAAAGCAAACTCACCGCCTGCGACCAACTTGCCGACGAACTTGCCAAACAACTCAAACAAGCCGAGATGCTCAAACAGGCCGTCTTAAAAGCGGCTTTTTCAGGTGGCCTTTTGGATAAATAAATTAAAGAGAAAACGAATATGACCACAACGCAAAACCATACTTCAAACGCCATCGTCCAAAAGGTTTGGAGTTTCTGCCATATGCTGCGCGATGACGGCGTAAGCTACGGCGACTATTTGGAGCAGATTACCTATCTGATTTTCTTGAAAATGGCGTTTGAATACAGCCAGCCGCCTTACAAGCGCGATGTCGGCATTCCGGAAGAATACAACTGGAAAAGTCTGACCGACCGCACAGGTGCGGAATTGGAAAGTCATTATCTCGCTTTGTTGCGCGATTTAAGTATGCGCAAAGGCTTGCTTGGCCAAATCTTTGCCAAGGCGCAAAACAAAATCCAAGACCCGGCCAAATTATCCCGTTTGGTGGCAATGATTGATGAAACCAAATGGACGCGCTTGGGCGTGGATGTAAAAGGCGATATTTACGAAGGCATTTTGGAAAAGAATGCCGAAGATACCAAATCCGGCGCGGGACAATATTTTACGCCGCGCGCTTTGATTCAGGCAATTGTCGAATGCGTCCGCCCGCAGGCAGATACCCTGATTGCCGACCCGGCAGCAGGCACCGGCGGCTTTTTATTGGCGGCATACAGTTATTTGGAAAAACACGCCAATCTAAACACCGAACAAAAAGAGCGGTTAAAAAAAGGGACGTTTTTCGGCAATGAAATCGTCGCCAATACCCGCCGTTTGTGTTTGATGAACCTGTTTTTACACGGCATCGGCGAAATGGACGGCGATAGCCCGATTAGTTCCGATGACTCCTTGGTTGCACCAAGTCCACGAAAAGTGGACCTGGTTTTGGCCAATCCGCCATTCGGCAAAAAAAGCAGCATGACCATTACCAATGCCGAGGGCGAAGCCGAAACTGAAGATTTTGTCTATAACCGTCAAGACTTTTGGGCAACCACTTCCAACAAACAAGTCAACTTCTTGCAGCATATTTACACCATGCTCAAAAACAACGGGCGCGCTGCCGTGGTCGTGCCCGATAATGTGTTGTTTGAAGGCGGCGCAGGCGAAACCGTGCGTAAGAAACTGTTGCAGATGACCGATTTGCATACGATTTTGCGTTTACCGACGGGGATTTTCTACGCCCAAGGCGTGAAAGCAAATGTGTTGTTCTTTGATAACCGCCCCGCACAGGAAAAAGCCGTTACCCAAGAAGTCTGGGTATATGACTACCGCACCAACGTGCATCACACGCTGAAGAAAAAACCGATGCAGTTGGCAGATTTGCAGGATTTCATTACCTGCTATTGCCCCGAAGACCGTTCAAAGCGCGCAGAAACCTATCATGCCGAAAACAATCCCGACGGACGCTGGCGTAAATTTAGTATCGATGAAATCAATCAGCGCGAAAAAACCAGCTTGGATATTTTCTGGCTGAAAGACCATTCTTTAACCGACTTGGACAATCTGCCCGCCCCTGATATTTTGGCCGATGAAATCATTGAAAATATCGAAGCGGCTTTGATGAGTTTTCGAAGCATTGCAGCGCAGTTGGCGGATTAGTCAGACCATCAATTAATAGACTAAGGCAACTGCCGAATCTCATTACAACTTCAATGATTTTGTGAATTAGCTTGCTAAGTAGAGGTATAAAAGGTCGTCTGAAAATCTGATTTTTCAGTTTTCAGACGACCTTTTTGTTGTGTGTCGCAAATTAGGCATAACTTAGCTTGCACATACCCGTTTAAAAATAAGGTTATCCCTTCCTGCTGAACTGCATGGTTGCAAACCGTTTGACAAAATTATCTTAAAGCTATAATATTTATTATATATGATTTTTATTATATATTTTTATTTTTAGATGAATCACTCTCAAACAAGGAGCAATTAAATGAAACGGAACTTAGGTACTTTGGATCGCACTCTCCGCATCGTCATTGGAGTAGCCTTAATCGCCGCCGCTGCGACAGGTCAAATCGGCTGGTGGGGTTGGTTGGGCATCATCCCGCTGGCTACCGCCTTGATAGGAAGCTGCGCGTTGTATAGCTTATTGGGCATCAATACCTGCCACATCAACAAAAAATAAAGAAAGCAAAACATGAGTAAAGAAGGACAACTTTCACGAATTACTCCCGCGGAAGCGGCAGCGAAAATTCGTGAGGGTGCGATAGCGGCAGACATTCGCAGCCAAGCAGAATATCGGGGCGGGCATATCGGCGGCGCATTGTCCCTACCGCCGGAGCGACATCGCGACAAACTGCCCGACAACACCGCGCCCTGTCTGATTTTTTATTGCTTGGGCGGCAAACGCACGGCGCAGGCGGAGGCAGCATTGGCGGAACTTGGTCGGGGACGCGAGTGCTACATTCTTGAAGGCGGTTTGCAGGCATGGAAAGCCGCAGGTCTCCCCATAATCGCCGAACACGCCGCGCCGGACATCATGCGGCAGGTGCAAACCATCGCGGGCGGATTGGTTCTGTTCGGTGTGTTGGCAGGTTCGCTGGTATCGCCTTGGTTTTATCTGATAGACGCAGTAGTCGGCGCAGGCCTGCTGACAGCCGGTTTAACCGGATTCTGCGGCATGGCACGACTGCTGGCTAAAATGCCATGGAACCGCTAAACAGGGGTCGTCTGAAAGTTGCCGCTGCGGCAGTTATGACTGATAATGCGACCTTCACATTTGCCGAAAAGGGCAAACCATGACCACTGCCGATAATCAACCGCCCTACGAAGAAGCCACCGCCTTCCTTAAACTTCTGGCAAACCCCCATCGCCTCGCCGTACTGTGTAAGCTGCACGAAAGACCGCATAATGTAACCGAACTGGCTGAGTCGTCCGGTCTGCCTCAAGCGGCGATGTCCAGCCAATTAGCTCTATTGCGCGAGGCCGGGTTGGTGTCTTTTGAAGTAAACCACCGAGAGCGGCAATATTACATTGCCGATTCACGAGTCAACGAGATGATACAGCTGCTGTATTCCTTTTTCTGTGCAGGAAAAGATTGAAATGTGGTTGTACTGCCTTAGACAAACTAATCGGAAAAATTAAGCTAAAAGGTCGTCTGAAAATTTTTCAGACGACCTTTTTGTTGTGTTTAGTAATTTAAAAACAGCTAATAGTATTTCAAAAAACAATAGAGATACTGGCATATAAACCTATTTACTCCTGCCAAATAATCTCGTGTTTAGAACCATAAGTAATCTTCTTGATATTGTGTTTCAGAGCTATTTCTTTATCTAGCTTTCCTGAATATTCTGAACCCGCCAATTCTTGAAATAAAGTAATGTTCAACTCATCATTGTGGGAAGTTGTTTTTATATCTGAGATGCCCATTGCGCTATCGCCTAATAAGCCCGTCAAATGAACTTGTCTAGACTCCTCAGCTTCATTGACAGTAATTTTGAAATTCCCAATATCGTCCAACTTGATTTCATCATTGGCGAAAAAGTAGCCGGAGAATATCAAGCCGGCAATCCCCAGTATGGTTGCCTTAATTTTCATCATCATTTCCTGATCAATTTATTAGCCGTAGGGTAGATTATTGAATCTGACAGTTTTGGTATTTTCAGACGCTCTTTTTTATACTGCTTCTGTATTTGCACATGAATCCTTTACGCAACCTAGCTGCGGGGCTCATACAGGCTACGGCTTGCTATGACCTATATCTAATTAATATAAGTTACGCATTTCTTAATGCAGTCTGTATAATATAAAATGCGATCTAAAAGTTTCATTATACTGTATTTGGGTATTGTATTTAGATATCTGCACATTCAACATCCAAAAATATAAATTTTGCTTTTTATTAAGGACATATGTGATGCCTCTTATTCTTTATTTACTCTGCTTATTATTCTCAGCGTGGTTAACTTATATTTGTGTGAAAAAATATTGTAAAAGCAGACTGACTAAATTTTTGGGTGTACCTGTTTTATTCTGCCTTTTTCTTGGGATAAATCCTGTTTACCATCTCGCAGACAAAGCTCTGTTTTCGACTCGTACAGCAGAGGAATTGATGATGGAAGATCCAGGAAACCGAATGATATTCTTGATATTCAAAGACAAGTTTCCGCAAGATTATGCCCAAATCGTGGCGAAAGCTGAAGATCTTATGAAATCAAAAAATCATGAACAAGATATTCGTTTTTTTCTCTCAGAAACAATAGACATCATGTTAAGAAAATTGCCTTATGCAGATGATGACAGCTTAATTGCTATGTTTCAGGAAGATATGCAGTTGCGTACCAAACTACTGAACGAAAACGACACGGTAAACTGCTTTTATTTGGAGTATCCTCATTTAGCTCCTGATATTTCGCTTTTTTCAAAGCAAATGAAGCCCTATTTCGCCTCTATAAAACAAGCTAGAGTACGAGCTTTGCAATCTGCCGATATTCATCGAAAAATGCCGGACGAATCTGAAATAGCGCAAACACAAGATAAAGTAAATCAGATTTTATGGAAGAAATATAGTGAACAGGAGTTGGCGTTAATCAATAACGACAATGAGGATGAAATAAAGCAATATACGGCTGAAGAACAGGCTTTGATGTGCCGTTTTACAATCGATACAATGCAGGCGATATTAGAACAGCCTAAGCATGAAGCTGCCGAACTGCTTCGTTTTAATTTGAGTCATTGAGGGGCAGCCTGTTGGATATTTTTCCCAATAAATCTCTTAGGCTTAAAATAAATCGCATTGATAGGCACATTAAAGCAGCCATAGATTAGGTACTCGAATCTGACATTTTGGGTATTTTCAGACGACCTTTTTATTAAACTCAAGCTCGCGTGCGTGCGCACCGCGCACACCCTACCTGCAGATTTAATGCGGGCTACGACTTGCTGAAGATAAAGTTATTAAGGAATTTGGCAAATATGGAAAAGATTGAGAAATTTAAATCTGAATTATTGGATAACATTTTTGAATACATCCAGTGTATATCCATTTTTGTTTATAAGAGAAATATATATTATTTGATTGATTATAAAGAAAATTTTGAATTGAATGCAAAAATATCTTTTGATATTTATTTAAAAGAGGGAGTTATAACTAAAGAGCAATATGATTGTGATTATAAAAACTACAGAAATGGTATCTGGCAATTAACTAAGGACAATTTTGAAAGTTATCTTCAATCAGATTCGGTTGTCGTACTGGGAAAAGACGAATTGAAGGCACTGATGTTACAGGGATTTACTTCTGATGAAGCGGTAAGGTTATATTCCGTTGTCGAAAATAAGTTGTCATACAATGAACCCATCTCGAATTCTGGCCAACAAAGTGATTTCCTAAAAATCAATCAGATTTCTTCGAGGCTGCCGTTGTTCTATATTAATTTTGATACGGAAGTTTACCTTCATATGGATTGGGACAGATGTCATGAAGATTATGTCTATGATGGTTGGTTTTCTAAGGCGATGGACTTTGGGTATTTGATACCGGACGAATTGTGTTATTGGAAAATTGAAGGACGGGATTATTGGAAATTTCGGCAATTATAAAAATAAACAAATGATACAAGTCGTAGTCTGCCCAAAACCTGAAGGTGGGGGGCTGAGGCACACGCGAGGTTAACCAAGTGATATTTCGCATCATTTGATAAAAGGTCGTCTGAAAGCCGGAAAACAGTTTCAGACGACCTTTGTTTAATATGGTGTCTGTAATTTATAATTAAATCTTGCATGCGTACTACATTCCTATAACTCTTCTGAATCTGAAATATCCTCAAATCCAACAATATCATTATCATGGTAGTTGATTAAAATACCGTATGGTTCAGCAATGGGTAGTAGACTTTCTCTAAATATAATATCCCAATCTTTTGTTTTTTCATAAAACATAAACTCCGGAAAAGAAATCAATTTTTTAGTTTTGTCTAATTTATCTTTGTAATGATTAAATCCGAGTTTTTTGGGTTGGGTATATAGAATATTTCTTAAGAATAGTTCGGTTTTCGCTCTGATCTGAGGAAAATTATTCATTTTGTTTTGAATAAAGTTAGAATCTATTTTCTCCAAATTAAATGGTTGACTGACTTGAATAGAGAAAGACATTTCATTAAATATACCTTGAAGAAAAGATGTGTTTGTTGTTTCTTCAGTAATAAAGGTCAAGTTGCCCAGAGGGGTATGAAATTTACCCATATTAGTGTCCTATATAAGGTATTAAATATTTAGAGTAAGCAAAATAGTTATTAAAGGTCGTCTGAAAAATTTCAGACGACCTTTTCTTCAATATCCTCTAATTTGCTATCACTCTTTCTTTCAAAGTCTTCAATAATCTCTTTATAACCTTAATCTGTATCTTAATACCCTTGTGGGTTAGATGGATGAGCACCAATTTTTAAGAAACGTGATAGTTTATAAATAATAATGTAAGACATTAATTTTGGGTTATTTGATATTTTTCATTATATTGGAAAGTTCTATTGGTACGGGTATATCATGTTCACTTGAACGTGAAATTTTTAGCAAATAACTATGTAGAATAAATTCAAAATCAGAAAATATTTTTAATTTGATTAGGCAACATATTTTTAACTCTTGGATTTTTAAGTCTCGCCAATTTTGATGGCTGGATAGTTTTAAAAAGTAATTATCTGGAATTTGCTCTATCATATCAAGGCAATGATTAAATTCCTTTAAGTCATAATAAATATGTGCTAGGTAGGCTTTGGCAAACATAGCATTTTCAGAATCAGAAGTAGCCTTTTTAAAGGGAATTTTTGCTTGTTCTAAAAGGGAAATTCTATTTTTATCTTCTGATAGATTAGCTTTTAAATATAAGTTATACCCTAAAAGATATGGGTAATTATTTAAATTTAATAAATTATTTAGAAGATAATCTATCAGGATTAATTTTGTTCGATTCTCCTCAGTCAATTCAATTACCTCAGTTATTACATAAGGATTGTTAGTCGATATTGAGTCTAAAGGGGAGTCGATATAGTCTAAAGCATTCATCATATTAACTTATAGGTTGTACTGTTGCCTTATGATATATTCTCTGTTAATTATATATTTTGCTATTGAATCATTCACTTACTTTACAGCGATAATCGTAGGTTAGATCCCTAAAACCGTCATTTTGTATATAACAGGTTTGTAATATATGGGTCGTCTGAAACAGTTTCAGACGACCTTTTTCTTTATTTCTCTCTATTCTTTCAGCACTCTTTCTTTCAAAGTCTTCAACACACTTTTCACCGTCTTAATCCTCGCCTCCACATCTTCCATCTGAGCCGTAAACTTCAACTTATCCGCCCCAGCCAGCCGATATTTTCTATCGCTCTGAATCAGCAGGATGATTTCTGTCGGATCGATTTGGTGGTGTTTGCCGAAGGTAATGGTGACGGCTTCGCTTGTCGCGTCGATGGCGTCTATGCCCAATTCTTTTGCGGCGAGCCGCAGGTGGTGGCTTTCGATGAGGGTTTTGACGGGTTGTTCGGGCAGACCGAAGCGGTCGACGAGTTCTTCGTGTATGGCGTTGATTTGCTGTACGGTTTCGCAGACGGCGAGGCGTTTGTAGAGGACGAGCCGTTCGTGGATGTCGGGGCAGTAGCTTTCGGGCAGCAGGGCGGGGCTGTGCAGTTTGATTTCGGTGGTGATGCCCAGCGGCGCGTCGAGGTCGGGCTGGCGGCCTTTTTTGAGGTCGCGCACGGCTTGTTTGAGCATTTCGGTGTAGAGCGTGAAGCCGACCTGTATCATTTCGCCGGACTGCCCTTCGCCGAGGATTTCGCCGGCGCCGCGGATTTCCAAATCCTGCATGGCGAGGGTGAAACCTGCGCCGAGTTCGTCTGCCGCCGCGATGGCGTCGAGGCGTTTTTCTGCGTCTTTGGTGATGTATTCGGGGGTGAGCAGGTAGGCGTAGGCTTGGTGGTGGCTGCGGCCGACGCGCCCGCGAAGCTGGTGCAGTTGCGCCAGTCCGAATTTGTCGGCGCGGTTGATGATGATGGTGTTGGCGTTGGGGATGTCGATGCCGGTTTCGATGATGGTGGAACAGAGCAATACGTTGAATCTTTGCTGCAAAAAGTCGCGCATGACTTGCTCCAGCTCGCGCTCGCGCAGTTGTCCGTGCGCCACGCCGATACGGGCTTCGGGTAACAGGGTTTCCAGACGCTCGCGCATGTTTTCGATGGTATCCACTTCGTTATGCAGGAAAAATACCTGCCCGCCGCGTTTAAGTTCGCGCAACACGGCTTCGCGCACGCTGCCTTCGCTGAAGGGTTTGACAAACGTTTTCACGGCGAGGCGGCGGCTGGGTGCGGTGGTAATCAGCGAGAAGTCGCGCAGGCCTTCGAGCGCCATACTGAGGGTGCGCGGAATCGGCGTGGCGGTCATGGTGAGGATATCGACATTGGCGCGCAGGCGTTTGAGCTGCTCTTTCTGACGCACGCCGAAGCGGTGTTCTTCATCGATAATCACTAAACCTAAGTTTTTGAATTTGATGTCGTCTTGCACCAATTTGTGCGTGCCGATAACGATATCGACCGTGCCGTCCGCCATGCCTTCCAACGCGGCTTTGGTGGCTTTGCTGTTGTTGAAACGCGAAAGGCTGGCGACTTTCACGGGGAAATCGGCAAAGCGGTCGGCAAAGTTTTGCGCGTGCTGCTCGACCAGAAGCGTAGTCGGAGCGAGTACGGCGACCTGTTTGCCGCCCATCACTGCTACAAACGCGGCGCGCAGGGCGACTTCGGTTTTACCGAAGCCGACATCGCCGCACACAAGGCGGTCCATAGGCTTCGCCTGTGTCAGGTCTTTAATCACGGCGGCAATAGCGGCGGCTTGGTCTTCGGTTTCTTCGTAGCCGAAGCCGTCGGCAAACGCCTGATAGTCCAACTCGTTGATTTCAAACTTGTGTCCCGATTGGGCGGCGCGCTGGGCGTAGAGATTGAGCAACTCGGCGGCGGTGTCGCGCGCTTTTTCGGCGGCTTTGCGCTTCGCCTTGTTCCACGCGCCGCTGCCAAGCTTGTGCAGGGCGACGTTTTCATGCGCCTGACCGGAGTAGCGGCTGATTAAATGCAGTTGCGAAACAGGCACATAAAGCTGCGCTTCGCCCGCGTATTCGAGCAACATCATTTCGTTGGTTTCGCCGCCCAAATCCATCGTTACCAAGCCCATATAGCGCCCGATGCCGTGTTCTTCGTGAACGACGGGATCGCCGATATTGATTTCGGCAAGGTCGCGCAACAGGCCGTCTGAAACGGCGGCGTGTTTCTTGCGGCGGTTGTGGACGCGCGAACGGGCGACGTATTGGTAGAGCTCGGATTCAGTGATGACGGCGATGGCACCTTGAGCGGCAACTGCTTTGCCCTCTCCCCAACCCTCCCCCACGAGAGAGGGGGCAGGCTGCTGTCGGATTTGCTCGTGCAGATCACTTGCGACGGGATGCAGGCTGCTTTTGGTTTTCAGGTTGTCTGAAACGGCGGCGGCACTTTGTTCCCTCTCCTGCGGGAGAGGGCTAGGGAGAGGGTTTGTTGCGGCTGCGGGAAATTTGGTTTGGTCGGCAACCGCTTTGCCTTCTCCCTCAGAGGCAGGAGTGGGTTGCTGTTGGCTCGGAGAGTGCAGCCCGCCCAGTTTGAACCCGTATGCCAACGGCGCAACCGTAATCATCAGTGGCTCGTGCGCCGATAAAAAGCCCTGCCAGTCGGACACAGGTTTGGCTTTCAAACCGTTTTGCTGCAAGAAGCCGAGCATGGTTTCGCGCCGTCCCAGACTTTCGGCACACAGCAAAATCCGTCCTTCAAAGGTCGTCTGAAAATCCTTCAATGCCTGCAACGGCTCGTCGGATTGGCGGTTGACGGCAAGGTCGGGCAGGGTGTGTTCCTTGCCGGAAACATCGGGCAGCACTTGTCCGTAGTTTTTCAGACGGCCTGCGAACACATCGGCAGAGAGATACAAATGCTGTGGAAGCAAAGGCGGATAAGTTTCGTCGCCCTGCGCCATGGCGTAACGCGATTTGACATCGCTCCAAAAGCGGTTGGCTTCGGCGTGAACGTCGCCCAATGAAACAAACAGCGCATCTTCGCCGATATAGTCAAACAGCGTTTCCAGCTCGTTTTCAAAAAACAGCGGCAGATAATATTCCACGCCTGCGCCGAAATGGCCGTTGCTGACGGCTTTGTACACGGCGGCATCGTTCGGATTGCCATCGACTTCCTCGCGGAAGCGGCTGCGGAAAATCTTTTGCGCCTCGCTGTCGGTGGGGAACTCGTGCGCCGGCAGCAGGCGGATTTCGGAAACGGGGGAGATGGTGCGCTGCGTGTCCGTGTCAAAGGTTTTGATGCTGTCGAT
Source organism: Neisseria sp. HMSC067H09 (assembly GCF_001814135.1). Classification (NCBI taxonomy): domain Bacteria; kingdom Pseudomonadati; phylum Pseudomonadota; class Betaproteobacteria; order Neisseriales; family Neisseriaceae; genus Neisseria; species Neisseria sp. HMSC067H09. Next base: position 26,855 of record NZ_KV814926.1, read on the forward strand.
TTCATCGTCGAACAAATCGATGCGGTACGGCATTTCGCTGCCCATCGGGAACAAATCGACAATACCGCCGCGCACGGCAAACTCGCCCGCCGCGACAACATGGGAAACATGGTTGTAGCCCGCGTCCACCAAATCGGTTTTCAGACGGCCTATATCCAAAGTCTGCCCCGTTTTCAGCCAGAACGTGCGCCCCGCCAGAAACGGCACGGGCGGCAGCTTCTGCATCGCCGTGGCAACCGGCACAAACAACACGTCCGCCGCGCCGCTTTTAATTTGCCACAACGCCGAGAGCCGCTCCGACACCAAATCCTGATGCGGCGAAAAACGCTCGTAAGGCAGCGTTTCCCAGTCCGGCAGGAACACCGCCGTATCGTGCGGACGGAAAAACCGCCATGCCGTCTGAAGGCGCAACGCCTGTTCCGCATCTTGGGTCAGCACGACTTTGAGCCGCTTGTGCGGCAGATAACGCGCCAAAGCCAAGGGCAGCGAGCCTTGCGAAAGATTGAGCCAACGGGATTTTTCACGGGGTTTGGGGATAGGGTAGGTCATGGCGTAGGGACAATGGCTTGCGGCAGCCGGAAAATTTTTCGGGCTGCCGTGGTGGGTTGTAAAAGCGGGATTTTAGCAGATTAAAAGCGGATGTAAGGGATAGGATGGTTTGGTTGGTTTTCAGACGACCTTTAATGCTAAAATGTCCTCTGTTTGCCACACACCGTTTTTCATGAATATTCTCGAAGCCTTATTGTTATTGTTCCTGCTGATCGTCATCAGTGCATTTGTTTCCGGCTCCGCAAACCGCTTTTAGAGAGGTTGTTTTTTTATCTATTGTAATTTAATGCCCAAGGCCAAAGCCAAGGTAGGAAAGGCTTTTGGCTATTTTGAGTATCTATGGGTTGTTTGATTTCATATATTTATTATCGTCTGATTGAATCAATATTTTCAGGGATATGATCGGGGTATCTGAAAATACTTTGAAGGTATCAATTTCACAATGAATTGCATTATGAGTTGCATTTTAACGCAAGGGAATTTTCTATCGGTAGAATCAAAGTTGGTTCAGATAAAGGAAGTTAGTGGAGCTATTGAGATTTAAGGCCCGACTTGGAATGGCTTAGTGAATTTCGCGACGTATCAAGTATCAAGGCATTTTTTTGATGATATAATACTGACAGTACTGTGTGGAAAATAACCCTATAATTCTGTTGGCTGGATTAATCAAAGCGGTCTGATATGGTAGAGAGCCAAATGTATTATGAAAGTCGTGATGCAGTAAACTATACAATTTAATTAGTTGTTTAAAAGGTCGTCTGAAAAGTATTTTTCAGACGACCTTTGCTCATTTCCGACAACTTTTAAATCAGTTCCAAGTCCGGGCCGGCGTTTTGGGCGCGGCGGCTGCGCAGTTGGATGTCCAAACGCAGGTCGTGGGCGGAGTCGGCGTTTTTAATGGCGTCTTGGAAACTGATGTCGCCGCGTTCGTACAGCTCGTAGAGCGCTTGGTCGAAGGTTTGCATGCCCATGGCGGTAGATTTTTTCATCATTTCTTTGATGCTGTGGATTTCGCCTTTTTGAATCATTTCGGAAATAATCGGCGAATTGAGCAGGATTTCCACTGCGGCTACGCGCCCCTTGCCGCCTTCGCGGAGAATCAGGCGTTGCGAGATGAAGGCTTGCAGGTTGAGCGACAAGTCGGTCAAAAGCTGGGTGCGACGCTCTTCGGGGAAGAAGTTGATGATGCGGTCAAGCGCTTGGTTTGAGTTGTTGGCGTGCAGTGTGGCGAGACAGAGGTGGCCTGTTTCGGCGAACGCCAAGGCGTAGTCCATGGTTTCGCGGTCGCGAATCTCGCCGATGAGGATGACGTCCGGCGCCTGACGCAGGGTGTTTTTCAGCGCGGCAAACCAGTTTTCGGTATCCACGCCGACTTCGCGCTGGGTAATGATGCTTTTTTTGTGTTGATGGACGAACTCAATCGGGTCTTCGATGGTGATGATGTGGTCTTGGCAATTTTCGTTGCGGTGGTCAACCATCGCGGCGAGCGAGGTGGATTTGCCCGAGCCGGTACCGCCGACGAAAATCACGAGGCCGCGTTTTTTCATCACCACGTCTTTCAAGACGGGGGGCAGATTGAGGCTGTCGAAATTCGGGATTTTGCTGGTAATGGAGCGGAACACCAACGCCGTCGCGCCGCGCTGCACCATCGCATTGACACGGAAGCGGCTGGTGTCGGGCAGGCTGATGGCGAAGTTGCATTCGTTGGTGGAGGAAAACTCTTCGATTTGTTTGGTGGACATAATCGAAAAAGCGATTTCCATACATTTTTCGGAGGTCAGCGGCTCGTCGGTAATCGGCGTAATTTTGCCGTCCACTTTCATAGCGGGTGGGAAATTGGTCGTGATAAAGAGGTCGGAGCCTTTGTATTTGTTCATATGGCGCAGCCAAGTGAACAATTCGTCTTTTGCGCTGGGAGGATTGGTCATCATGATATTGGATAATTTCGGTGGTTATTTTATTAAAATGGATTATATCAAATAAATCATGATACATAAAAATGGCAAGATTACCGTATCGAATAATAGGACAGGCGGGCAATATGGCGGATTCAATACGGGTATGGAATGCCGCCGCTGCTGTTATAATACCGCCCACAATTTCATGGAAGGATAAAAAAATGTCTGTACAAACAGTAGCGGTCATCGGCGCGATGGAACAGGAAATCGAGCTTTTGCGTGAAGCAATGGATCATGTCAAAAGCGTGTCTTTCGGTAAGTTTACCGCCTACGAAGGCGAAATGGCGGGCAAGCGCATGGTGTTGGTGTTGAGCGGCATCGGCAAGGTAAATGCTGCGGTTTCAACGGCTTGGGTTATCCATCAATTCGCACCTGACTGCGTCATCAATACCGGCAGCGCGGGCGGTGTGGGCAAAGGTTTGAAAGTCGGCGACGTAGTGGTCGGCACGGAAATCGCGCACCACGATGTCGATGTCACGGCATTCGGTTATGTTTGGGGACAAGTGCCGCAACTGCCAGCCGTATTCGTTTCAGACGACCTCTTGGTCGGCAAGGCGAAACAGGCGGCGGAAGTGTTTGAAGGCGCGGCGGTAGAGCAAGGCTTGATTGTCAGCGGCGACCGCTTTGTTCACAGCAGCGAAGGCGTGGCGGAAATCCGCAGCCATTTCCCCGAAGTCAAAGCAGTGGAAATGGAAGCGGCGGCGATTGCGCAAGCCTGCCACCAATTGAACACGCCTTTTGTCGTGATCCGCGCGATGTCGGACTCGGCGGACGAAAAAGCGGACATCAGCTTTGAAGAGTTTTTGAAAACAGCGGCGGCAAGCTCGGCGAAAATGGTGGAAAAGATTGTCGCGTCGCTGTAAAACACGCATAAAATCATGCGGAAACAGTAAATTTCCGCTAGAATGTCAGGCTATTTCACTTTACCTGAAGGTCGTCTGAACCGTCTATTTGATTTTCAGACGACCTTTTCAGAATCACTGCTTATCTTTCAAAATAACAATATGAAAAATATCCGAAATTTCTCCATCATTGCCCACATCGACCACGGCAAATCAACGCTTGCCGACCGCTTCATCCAATACTGCGGCGGCCTGGATTTGCGCGAAATGAGTACGCAGGTACTCGATTCTATGGACATCGAAAAAGAGCGCGGCATCACCATCAAAGCGCAGACCGCCGCGCTCAACTACAAAGCACGCGACGGACAGGTGTATCAGCTTAACCTGATTGATACGCCGGGACACGTCGACTTCTCTTACGAAGTCTCCCGCTCGCTGTCCGCCTGTGAAGGTGCGCTTTTGGTCGTTGACGCGTCGCAAGGCGTGGAAGCGCAAACCGTGGCGAACTGCTACACCGCGATTGATTTGGGCGTGGAAGTCGTGCCTGTCTTGAACAAAATCGACCTGCCCGCCGCCGACCCCGAGCGCGTGGAACAGGAAATCGAAGACATCATTGGTATCGATGCCGTCGGCGCGGTGCAATGTTCAGCCAAAAGCGGCATCGGCGTGGAAGACGTTTTGGAAGAAATCGTTGCCAAAATCCCCGCACCGACCGGCGACGAAAACGCGCCGCTGCAAGCCGTTATCGTCGATTCGTGGTTTGACAACTACGTCGGCGTGGTTATGCTGATTCGAGTAAAAAACGGCACCATCAAGCTGAAAGACAAAGTGCGCTTTATGAGCACCAAAGCGGAAACGCAGGTTGAGCAACTGGGCGTATTCACGCCGAAATCGGTTCAAAAACAAGAACTCAAAGCCGGCGAAGTGGGCTTTTTGATTACCGGCGTGAAAGAATTGGGACAGGCGAAAGTCGGCGATACGGTTACTTTGGTTGCCAACCCCGCTTCTGAGCCGTTGCCCGGTTTCCAAGAAGTGCAAAGTCAAGTATTTGCGGGCCTCTACCCCGTAGAAAGCCACGACTACGAAGCCTTGCGCGACGCTTTGGAAAAATTACAGCTTAACGACGCTTCATTGAAATTCGAACCTGAAGTTTCTCAAGCACTGGGCTTCGGCTTCCGCTGCGGCTTCTTGGGTCTGCTGCACTTGGAAATCGTGCAGGAACGCTTGGAGCGCGAGTTTGACATGGATTTGATTACCACCGCGCCGACGGTGGTTTATGAAGTCGTATTGAAAAGCGGCGAAAAAATCGAAGTCGAAAACCCGTCCAAACTGCCCGAAATCGGCAGTATCGAAACCATTCTCGAGCCGATTATTACCGCGACCATCCTCGTGCCGCAGGAATACGTCGGCAACGTCATGACTTTGTGTAATCAAAAGCGCGGCGTGCAAGTCAATATGCAATACATGGGCCGTCAAGTCATGCTGACTTACGACTTGCCCATGAACGAAGTCGTGATGGACTTTTTCGACAAACTCAAATCCACTTCGCGCGGCTATGCCTCGTTGGACTACCATTTCAAAGAGTTCCAACCGTCTGATTTGATTAAGCTCGACATCATGGTCAACGGCGAAAAAGTCGATGCCTTGAGCCTGATTGTGCACCGTCAAAGCGCGGTTCACCGAGGCCGCGAGCTGGCAGCGAAAATGCGCGAGCTGATTCCGCGCCAAATGTTCGACATCGCCGTCCAAGCCGCCATCGGCAGCCAGATTATCGCCCGCGAAAACGTCAAAGCCCTGCGTAAAAACGTCTTGGCGAAATGTTACGGCGGCGATATTACCCGTAAGAAAAAACTTCTCGAAAAACAAAAAGCAGGCAAACGCCGCATGAAACAAGTGGGCAACGTGGAAATCCCGCAAAGCGCGTTCTTGGCGATTCTGCAAGTGAGCGACAAATAATGAGCACAAATTTAATCTACGGCGCGATTGCCGCCATCGTTATCGGCATTTTCCTTTATTTCATAAGCAGTAAAGAACGTCAGGAAAACGGAGAATGGAGCTCCGGCCTGCAATGGGCGTATCTTTTGTGCATGATCGGCGTTTTCGGCATCCTGTCTTTTTACATGAGCTTTACCGCCGTATTGCTGATATTTGTCGTATTCACCGGCATCGTTTGGGCCATTCACAAAGGTCGTCTGAAAAAAGACCCGTCGCATCAGGACAAAGCCCACTTCACCGACTACATGAGCGGCTTTTTTCCGATCATCCTCGTCGTCTTCATCCTGCGCACCTTTATCGCCGAGCCATTCCAAATCCCGTCCAGCTCCATGCGCCCGGGCTTGGTTAAAGGCGACTTCATCCTCGTGAACAAATTCGCCTACGGCATCAGAACCCCGATTATCAACAACGTCCTGATTCCGACCGGACAAATCGAGCGCGGCGACGTCGTCGTGTTCAACTATCCCGTCCAGCCTGAAATGAACTACATCAAGCGCATCGTCGGACTGCCGGGCGATACTGTCGAATACCGCGACAAAGTCCTGACCGTCAACGGACAAGTTGCCCCCGACCAACCGAACGGTATCTACTCCTACCCTGACGATACCGAGCCGTCCGCGATTCATAGCCCCGAACTTTTTCAGACGACCCTCAACGGCAAAAGCTTCAACATCCTGAAAGAGCCCGGACAGCCCACCATCTCGATCCCTGCGCTCGACAAATACCGCATGGAAATCATGCCTGAAAACGGTTATTCCGTAGAGCAAAGCGGTTTGGAACACTGTCAATACGCCGAAGACGGCAGCGGCTTTACCTGCAAAGTGCCCGAAGGCCGTTACTTCGCCATGGGCGACAACCGCGACAACAGCGCCGACTCCCGCTACTGGGGCTTTGTGGACGACAAACTTATCGTCGGAAAAGCCTTCTTCGTATGGATGAATTTCGGCGATTACAGCCGCATCGGCGGCAGCATCCAATAAGTTGCCCGTTTCATTCCGATAAAGCCAAAGGTCGTCTGGAAGCTGATTTTCAGACGACCTTTGGCTTTTCGGCGGAATAAATTGAAAGCAAGTTTCCATCATTGCCAATTTATAGTTATAGTGGATTAACTTTAAACCAGTACGGCGTTGCCTCGCCTTGCCGTACTATCTGTACTGTCTGCGGTTTCGTCGTCTTGTCCTGATTTAAATTTAATCCACTATATCTATGCGGGAAGCGGCTTTATTTTGAAACCCAGCCGGTATGTTAAATTTCTGAAACGTACTGATTTTCCTCAGGAGAAACTGGAAGGGAAATAAGATATTGCACCTACTTATTATTCTTTCGGATTCGCGTTACCATGCACAATCCTTTTCATCACTTTAAATCCTCATGCCAATCCGTTGCGGAGTAAGTTCATGAATATCCGTTCCGACTCTTATGCTGCACCATTCCTCATCTTCGGCTGCGTCTTATTCGGGCTGGGAAGCCTGATCGTCAGATTCGTCCCCGTAGGCCCGTATGCAGTTGCATTTTGGCGGCTGCTGATTGCGGCGGGCGTGTTTTGGCTGCTCTGCCGTTTTTTCGGGCAAAAGCTGCCTAAAAGGAGAAGGGCGGTCAAATATGCCATGTTGTCCGGCATATTTCTGGCGTTTGATTTGTCATTGTGGCATGAAAGCGTATATGCGGTTGGACCCGGGATTTCCACATTGCTCAACAGCTTACAGATATTTTTCCTGTCCGCCATCGGATTTTTCTTTTTTCAAGAACGCTTGAACAGCCTGCAAGTTTTGAGCCTGATATTGGCGGTTGGCGGGGTGGTCCTAATCGGCAGTCCCGAGTTCAACCACAATGCCCACGCCTTATGGGGCTTTGCCAGCGGAATTGCGTCGGGCGGGCTTTTGGCATTGTCTATGGTGTTCGTCCGCAAAACGCATGAAGTCGAAAGGGTGGCGCTTTTTCCGATGATGATGGTTTTGAGTTTCGGCGGCGCGTTGTCCCTGATTGTTCCTGCGCTGATTTTCGACAGCAACGCCCTATACCCGACGCAATGGCGCGATATAGGCTTAGTCTTGATATACGGCGTGGTCATGCAATGTTTGGCATGGGGGATGATTGCCTATGCAATCCCGCTGCTTTCCCTTTCTTTAACCGGTTTGCTGCTGCTTTCCGAGCCCGTTGCCGCTTTACTGATTGATTATTTTTGGTTGGACAAGCCGATTAACACTTTGCAGTGGTTTGGTGTTGTTTTGACTTTGTCGGCGATTTATCTTGGTTCTTTAAAACCGAAAAACACAAATTAAGCCGTATTGGGAAATAAAAGGTCGTCTGAAAACCGTTTCCAGACGACCTTTTATTTCAATATTATTGATAGGTGTGATGCCGAAAAAGATTTGCGTTTCTATATATAAACAGATGTCGGGACAATCGTGCCTTTACTTCCATTTTCTTTAATAGCATAATGAATAAAAATTATTATCAGAATGTGGATGGTAAAACAGAGTTGCGAGTCTAGATAGGCTGTGGTGTGTCCATTCCTATGTTCGGCGCAGCTCAAACCCATCTTAGAGGGATTCTGTTAAACAGCCGGGCTGAAGTCCGCGCTACCTAACCAGGAGATTGGAAAATGGAACTGAAAAGACGCGATTTCTTAAAAATGACCGCCGCACTGGCTGCGGCAGGGGTTTCGCCTTCGCTGTTGGCGGCGGGGAAAGAGCAGTTTACCGTGTACGGCGCACCGGCGATGCCCAGCGTCACCATTGCCGTAGCGGCGTTGCAGGGCAAGCTGGCGAAGCAGGCGGATGTGTCGCTCAAGGTTTGGCGTTCGCCCGACCAGCTTCGCGCAGGCGTGGCGAGCGGGCAATTTAAAGTGATGATGAGTCCGAGCAATGTCGGCGTAAACCTGCGCAACCAAGGGCAGAAAGTCGGCATGGTGAATATTTTGACCAACGGCATCACGCAGTTGGTCTGCAAAGGCAGCGTGATTGCCTCACCACAGGATTTGGTCGGCAAAAAAATCCTTGTGCCGTTTAAAAACGACATGCCCGACATCGTGCTGCAAGCCTTGTTGAAAAAACTGAAAATCGACGCGCACAAAGTCGGCATCACTTACACCGCCACGCCGCCCGAAGCGGTGGGGCTGTTTTTAAGCAAGGACTACCACGCCGCCATCCTGCCCGAACCGATGGCAAGCGCCAGCATGCTTAAAGGCAAAACCATGGGCGTAAACGTCGTGCGCGGCTTTGATTTGGTGAAAGCATGGGGGCAGGCGTTTGACACCAAACCGCTGATTCCGATGGCGGGCATCATCGCCAACGAAGAATATTTCCACGCGCACAAGGCGCAGTTCGACATCTTCCATCAGGATTTGAAAAACGCGCTCAACTGGATACTCGCCAACCGCCAAAGCGCGGCGAAAATCGGCAAAAACTACCTACCCGCCCCCGAACCCGCCCTAGTCATGGGCTTGGACGGCGCGCGGCTGACGGTAACCAAAGGCAGCGAAGTGAAGAACGAGATTTTGAAGTTTTACGAAATCCTGATGCAGTTCAACCCGAAACTCTTGGGCGGCAAGCTGCCGGATAACGGGTTTTTCTTGGCTTAAAAGAAGAGAGAGGCCGTCTGAAAATAATGGTGTAGCCATGAAATCTGCCTTGTCATTTTCAGACGGCCTGTCAGATAATAATTAGAACAGTGCACAAAAAAGCCGTCATTCCCGCGCAGGCGGGAATCCAGTCTCTGATATTGCAGGAATGTTTTAAAATTGCAGCAACGTCAAACTTCTGGATTCCCGCCTGCGCGGGAATGACGGCGGGTGGTAACCGTAGGTTGTCAAACCCAACAAAACCGTCGGATTGCCTGAAACATTGGGTTATGAGCCAACCTACGCTTGCTAACTGGGTATGTGGGTTATTCGGGGATTAATTTGAAATATAGCGAATTTTAAAGGTAGGGTGTATGAGTATTTTCAGATACGAAAAAGATATGCAAGAATGGCTAGAGAATGCATTAAAAGAAAATTATGGTGAATTTTATTCTTTAATAAATAATGCAGAATTATTTGAAAATATGTATAAAAATTATCATAAAAACATAGCTCTCAATTCATTTTGTAACTCATTATCATCTTTACATGAAACGGAAATGATAAGTGCTAATAAAAATATATCATATAAAAAAGGAGAGTCACTTAAACCAGATTTTGTATTATATTCATATACAACAGAAAGTTTAGTCCTTATTGAATTAAAAAACTCTTCAAATGCAACTAGAGAAGCAGGAACTGAATTGGGAGCATATAATTATGAATTATATAGTTATTTTCCTAATATGCCTAAATTAGATATTGTTTATGTCATCATTTCTAATGAATATCCTAATTTATTGTTACATCATATTAGAAATATGATATTTATTCAGAATTTAAATGTATTATGTTTAAAACCTGTTAAGTTAGAGGGTAAAATAGGATTGGAAATAATAGATTTTAATTTAATTGATGAGTTAGATGAAGGCCTTATAAAAAATAACAAAAATAAAATTCCAGCTTCATTGTTGCAGTCTTTCCAGATTTGTATTTATGATGATGAATTGCAAAAAGGGAGCAATGATTTTAGCAGATTAGATAAATATATTAATTTATTTGAAACAGCCTTAAATAATATGGCTAATATGGGGAATAAATTAAATAGTAATGGTTTTGCTATCCTATGGAAAGACAGGTATGCAAGCTTAGCTCCGTATTCTATTTCGGTAGTATATATGCCTTCCTACGAACAAATGCGATTTACTGATGAGAACCATATTGGAATATATGAAAAATTAAAGGAAACTTTAGATGAGTTTCCTGTCGTTTTTGGAAATAGCATCGAGGCTATTGCGAATGAAGTAAAAAAGATAATGTGCTTTGATGACAGTTGTTCTATATCATATGAGGGGTCTATGGATTTTAGAACATGGATAAATCTGCATCCATTTAGGTGCAATTATTTCTCATTTGTATCTTGGGGGAGTTTATTCCGAGATTATCATATGCAAATATTACATGAAATTTCTACTGAAAATGAGAATTGGCTAAATGAAAGAAATGCTTATATAGCTTGTGAATTTATTGATTTTTGTATAGATACTAAAAAATAATATATGGAATAAATTGGAAAAATTTCAAGCAGCCGTAGGTTGGCTTAGCCGCAGGAGTAACCCGACAAAATGTTAAAACTCCAAACCAAGGTCGTCTGAAAAACACTATTTGGGGAAACCAAGCCATTTTGTTGGATTGCGACGTTCCGTCTAACCCAATCAACCATTTTTTCAGACGACCTACTGTCCCCAAAGCATCGCCATCAACCAACACTCAAACCATGATTAAAACCGACAAAATCCGCAAACCGCAGCCTGCGGTGTTTTACATCATCGACTACCTTTGGAGCGGCTTTGCCGGTCTGAGCGTGGCGATGGTGGTGGTGGCGTTGTGGGCGTGGGGCAGTACCGTGTTCGGTGAGTTTATGCTGTCTGCGCCGGTGGAGGTGTTTCAAAAGTCGTTTGATTTATTGAAACATTTTCAGGAAAACGAAATCGGGATTTCGCTGTGGCGGTCGGTGGTGGGCATTTCGGTTGCGCTGGTAGCGGGATTGGCGGCGGGGCTGGTGGCGGGCAGTTTTAAGACGGCGATGGCGTTGCTTAAGCCTGTGATTACGGTTTTGTTGGCGATGCCGCCGATTATTTGGGTGGTGATGGCCCTGTTTTGGTTCGGTTTCGGCAATCCGAGCGTGCTGTTTACCATCATTGTGTTGGTTGCGCCACTGACGTTTGCAAGTGCGGCGGTCGGGATGGCGAGCGTGAACAGGCAGCATGAAGAGTTGTTTGACGCTTATAAATTAGGCCGTCTGAAAAAAATCCGCTATCTGTATATCCCGCACCTGACGGGCTATGTGATTTCCAGCATCGGCGTGGCGGTGGCGATGGGGGTGAAGGTGGTAATTATGGCGGAACTCTTGGGTGCGAGCGAAGGCGTAGGCGCGCGGATTGCGGACGCGAGGGCGATGCTGGAGACTTCAACGGTGATGGCTTATGTGGTGTTGGTTATCGTGTTTGTGTCGCTGTTTGAATACCTGATTACCAAGCCTTTGGAAATTTTGTTTATGCCGTGGAGAAGATGATGCTCTGTCTTGAAAACGTGCGTTTTGAAATTCTCCGCGACACCATCGTGCGCGATTTCAGTTTGAACCTGCAACATGGCGAAGTGAAAGCCTTGTTCGGGCCGAGCGGCTGCGGCAAGACGACGGTTTTGCGGCTGATTGCGGGCTTGGAAACGCCGAAATCGGGCACGATACGCAATACTTTCCGCAAAACGGGTTTTCTGTTTCAGGAAAACCGCCTGCCGGAAAACTTGACCGCGATGCAGAATATCGCGATTTTTATGGATAAACCCGATGAAGGCGAAATTGTCGCGCTGGCGGCGAAAGTCGGGCTGACTGCGGGCGATTTGAACAAATATCCGACCGAGTTGTCCGGCGGCATGGCGAAACGGGTGGCATTTTTGCGCCTGCTGCTATGCGGCTGCGACCTTGCCTTGCTGGACGAGCCGTTTGTCGGTTTGGACCGCGATTTGCGCGATATTTTGGTTGCCATGCTGGTGGAAAAAATCGAGCAGCAGGGCATGGCGTGTATGCTGGTAACGCACGACCGCTTCGAAGCCGCACGCCTGAGCCATGAAATCATGCTGCTTTCCACTAAGGGCATGAACGTGCAAAACGTGATAACCCTGCCTACGCCGCTGTCCGAACGCGATTCGGCTTTTGAAGAAGCCGTGGTGGCAAGGGAGTTTCAGGGGATTCATTATTATGAGTGATGAGGGGATCTTAGTGTCTGACGAACCTTGCGGTTCGTTGCCCTCTCCCTAACCCTCTCCCACGGGGAGAGGGAATCAGGTTTCTGAAAATCAGAGGGCGCAGGATTGGGAATCAGATGGCAGGTAAACCTGAGAATGCTCGGATTCGACAGCCCGATTCCCTCTCCCCGTGGGAGAGGGCTAGGGAGAGGGTAAGCAAGCCGCAGGCTTGCCTCTTTAGCGAAAGATACGAATCTGTTATCCGAACGCGATTCGGTTTTTGAAAAAGCCGTGGTGCCAAGGGGGCAGGGGATTCATTATGAGGTGCTTTATGTTTTCGACTGTGATTACTGCTGCTGTTTTATATATTGCTACAGCAGTAGATTTGTTGGTAATACTATTAATATTTTTTGCTAGAGCAAATACTAGAAAAGAATATCGAGATATTTATATCGGACAATATTTAGGTTCTGTAATTTTAATATTAGTTAGTTTATTTCTAGCTTTTGTTTTGAATTATGTTCCGGAAAAATGGGTGTTGGGTTTATTAGGTTTAATACCGATTTACTTAGGTATTAAAGTTGCTATTTACGACGATTGTGAGGGCGAAAAAAGAGCTAAAAAAGAATTGGATGAAAAAGGGTTGTCAAAATTAGTCGGTATTGTTGCTTTGGTTACAGTTGCTAGTTGTGGTGCAGATAATATTGGACTTTTTGTTCCTTACTTTGTGACTTTAGATCTTGTCGACTTATTAGTTACTCTTCTTGTATTTTTAATATTGATTTTTGTTTTAGTATATACAGCACAAAGATTGGCTAATATTTCAGGTGTTGGTGAAATTGTAGAGAAGTTTAGTCGTTGGATAATGGCTGTTATTTATATTGGTTTAGGGTTATTTATTATTATTGAAAATAATACAATTCGAACAATAATATCAATAATATGAATGATACGGGCATTTGAGTATCTGACAAACCTTGCGGTTCGTTGCCCTCTCCCTAACCCTCTCCCACGGGGAGAGGGAATCAGGTTTCTGAAAATCAGAGGGCGCAGGATTGGGAATCAGATGGAAGGTAAACCTGAGAATGATCGGACTCGACAGCCTAATCCCCTCTCCCCGTGGGAGAGGGCTAGGGAGA
>NZ_KV814926.1:40245-54768 GCF_001814135.1 Neisseria sp. HMSC067H09
CTCTCCCCGTGGGAGAGGGCTAGGGAGAGGGCAAGCAAGCCGCAGGCTTGCCTCTTTGGCGAAAGGTACAGCCCTGTCCACCCAATAAATCCATATCCGAAAGCATCTTCATGCAGAATCAAGCCAAGCCATGAATAAATTTTTCACCCACCCCATGCGGCCGTTTTTCGTCGGCGCGGCGGTGCTTGCCATACTCGGCGCGTTGGTGTTTTTCATCAGCCCCGGCGCTATCGTCCTGCACCGCCAAATCTTCTTAGAACTCATGCTGCCTGCGGCATACGGTGGTTTCCTGACTGCCGCCATGCTCGAATGGACGGGTTATAAAGGTCGTCTGAAACCCGTTGCCACCGTCTTGGCGGCGTTGTTGCTCGCCGCATCCGTCCTGCTGCCGTTTGCGCCACAAACCGCTTCATTTTTCGTCGCTGCTTATTGGCTGGTGCTACTGCTGTTCTGCGCCTGGCTGATTTGGCTCGACCGCAACACCGACAACTTTGCCCTGTTGATGCTGCTTGCTGCGTTCACCGTTTTTCAGACGGCCTATGCCGTCAGCGGCGACTTGAACCTGCTGCGCGCGCAAGTGCATCTGAACATGGCGGCGGTCATGTTCGTATCCGTGCGCGTCAGCGTCCTTTTGGGTGCGGAAGCCCTTAAAGAATGCCGTCTGAAAGACCCCGTATTCATCCCCAACGTCGTTTATAAAAACATCGCCATCACCTTCTTGCTGCTGCATGCCGCCGCCGAACTTTGGCTGCCCGCGCAGACCGCCGGTTTTACCGCGCTCGCTGTCGGTTTCATCCTACTCGCCAAGCTGCGCGAACTGCATCATCACGAACTCCTGCGCAAACACTACGTCCGCACCTATTACCTGCTCCAGCTTTTTGCCGCCGCAGGCTATTTGTGGACAGGCGCGGCGAAATTGCAAAACCTGCCCGCCTCCGCGCCCCTGCACCTGATTACCCTCGGCGGCATGATGGGTGGCGTGATGATGGTGTGGCTGACTGCCGGACTGTGGCACAGCGGCTTTACCAAACTCGACTACCCCAAACTCTGCCGCATCGCCGTCCCCATCCTCTTCGCCGCCGCCGTCTCACGCGCTGTTTTAATGAACGTAAATCCGATATTCTTCATCACCATCCCCGCGATTCTGACCGCCGCCGTGTTCGTGCTTTATTTGTTCACGTTCGTGCCGATATTTCGGGCGAATGCGTTTACGGACGATCCGGAGTGAGCGTTTTCGTTTCATTCCCCATTCAATCGCAAGCCCTGTATCGCCTTAAGTCAAAAGGTCGTCTGAAAATCTCCAATATGGGTTTTCAGACGACCTTTGCTTAAATCAGGGTTTAAATCAGACCTTGCAGTTTCGGATTGCCTTCTTTGGGAATAGGGCGCGTATTGCCTTCGCTGTCGATGGCGACGTAGGTAAAGATGGCTTCGGTAACGAGTTGGCGGTCTTCGGTCAGGTGGTCGTTCATCAGCGTTTTCACCCAAACTTCGATTTTCAGTTGCAGCGAAGTATTGCCCACGCGCACGCAGCGTCCGTAGCAGCAAACCACGTTGCCCACTTTAACGGGGCGGATGAAGTTCATTTCCTGAACGGCGACGGTAACGATGCGGCCTTGCGCGATTTCCGCCGCCAAAATGCCGCCGCCCAAATCCATTTGCGACATAATCCAGCCGCCGAAAATATCTTGGTTGGGATTGGTGTCTTGCGGCATGGCGACGGTGCGCAGCAGAAGCTCGCCTTGAGGGTGGGAGCGGTGTTCGTTTTTTTGAGTCATGAGAATATCCTTTTGAGCGGTGCGGATTGGGTGGGTTTGAATGTTGGCGGATTAAGTCTTGCGAAGGTCATCTGAAAGAGGATGGGGCGTTTCAGACGATTTTTTTATGCCTGTTCCAACCAAATTAGGCTGACCATGCGGCCGGTTTGTCCGTCGCGGCGGTAAGAGAAGAAAGTGTCACGTTCCAGGACGGTGCAGTGTGTGCCGCCGTAAATCATGTCCACACCTTCGCGGCGCAGAACCAAACGCGCCAGCGCGTAGATATCGGCAAGATATTTACCGCCGCCGATGTCTTCGAATGCGTCCGCCGCTTCGGGCATGGGGGCACAAAATGCGTCGAACACGTCTTGTCCGACTTCAAACGCGTCCGCGCCGATGGCAGGGCCGAGATATGCCATGATTTCGACGGGCGCGACATTCATTGCGGCTATGGCGTTTTGCAATACGCCGCCCGCCAAACCGCGCCAGCCGGCGTGTGCGGCAGCGACGACCGTACCGGCTTTATCGCAGAACAAGACAGGCAGGCAGTCGGCAGTCATCGCGGCGCAGGCGGCTTTGCCCGAGTTGTCCACCGAAGCGTCTGCGTCGGGCGTGTTGCCCAATGCGTCGGCGGCGTTGACGACGATAGTGCTGTGGATTTGATTGAGGTAGGCAACAGGCAGCCTGACCTGTTCCTGCACAATTTCACGATTGCGGCGCACGGCATCGGGATCATCTCCGACGTGCGAACCGAGGTTCAAACTTTGATACACGCCTTGGCTCACGCCGCCATTGCGGGTGGTAATCAGGGTTTTCACGTTGGCGGGCGCAGGCCAATCGGCAGTCAGGAAATTTTTGCCTTGCGGGGCGAGGTTTAAGGTTTCTGTGATGGTTTTCATGTTTTATCTGAGTAAGGAAAGGTTTGAAAAGAATGCGTCTATCAGTCTCGACAAGCCACATTGTATAGTGGATTAAATTTAAATCAGGACAAGGCGACGAAGCCGCAGACAGTACAGATAGTACGGCAAGGCGAGGCAACGCCGTACTGGTTTAAAGTTAATCCACTACACTTTTTCAGACGACCTTTTCATCTACTGCGTGAAAGCTATTTGAACATTCGATCAGACTAGTTGTACAAACCGTTTTCATCCAAGGGCAGATTCATCTGCTTGGCAATATTTTGTGCGGCAGCCGCGAAATCTTCTTTGTCTGACGGTTTGCTATGAATAAAAGTCAAAATTCGAACGTATGGTGCGGGATATGGACGACGATATTCCAGCGTAAAAAATTCTCCATAGAGATCGCCTCTCCATCTGATTGCCGATAAGTGGTCATTTTCAGAAAGAGGATATTCCATAACGATTTCGCTGCCTTCCCAATGCGTCAGGACTCGTTTGACAGGGTCGTATTGCCAAGACTTATCCTGTAATTTTTCCAATGCTCTTTTTTTGGATGATAGAGACACATACGGGAAGGACAAAATCATTATCAAAAGATATGACAGCATGAAGACACCGGAGCCTATGTTCAGAATCTCCATATCTTCCATGTTCCGCGTACCCAACCATACGGGCAGCGCAATCATGTAAACGATGGCAGCTTTAGTGGGAAGTCGATATGTTTTTTCAGATGTCAAATTGCCGTAACCCGCCAGCCACTGCATTTCGCCGTCCATTTGTGCAAGATTTACCAAATCTGAAGAAGACATCTTAATCCCTCACATAAACCACTTCGACATCGTAGTCGTCTTCGTTCCAATCATCGTCGTCATCCGTGCCGAGTTTGTCCTGCCATTCTTCTTCGTTGCTCAAAGACGAATCCAAGCCTGCTTCGAGGCGCAGGACGGAGAGCAGGTGGTAAATATCGTCGGGAATCGGGGCTTCAAAAGAGACGGTTTCGCCGGTTTTCGGATGGACGAAACTTAAGCGGTAGGCGTGCAAAGCCTGACGCGCGCCCAGACTTTTGACGGCTTCTTTCACCGGTTCGCTGCACGGATGGCGCAGGTTGCCGTAAACGGGGTCGGCGGCAAGCGGGTGGTTGGCTTCGCGCATATGGACGCGGATTTGGTGCGTCCTGCCTGTTTCGAGCGAGCATTCGATGTAGCTGTGGGCGAGATAGCGTTCCAACACTTTGACGTGGGTAACGGCAGGTTTGCCGCCGAATTTGACGACCGCCATTTTCAGGCGGTTGTGCGGATCGCGTCCGATTTGGGTTTCGATTTTGCCGTCAAAGGGAACGATGCCGTTGGCGACGGCGCGGTAGATGCGTTTGACCGTGCGCTCTTGAAGCTGTTGCACGAGGGAATTTTGTGCGGGCAGGGTTTTGGCGACCACCATCAGGCCGCTGGTTTCCTTGTCTAGTCTGTGGACGATGCCCGCGCGCGGAATCTGGCTCAATTCGGGACAATGCGCCAATAAACCGTTGAGCAGCGTCCCCGTCCAGTTGCCTGCGGCGGGATGGACGACCAGTCCGGCAGGTTTGTTGACGACGATGACGGTATCGTCTTCGTACACAATATCCAAATCCATCGCTTCGGGTTTGAACGCGAGATTCTCTTCGCTCGGACGTACCGTTACGCTGATGGATTCCCCGCCTATCATTTTGTCTTTGGGTTGGGCGGGCTTATCGTTTACAATGACCGCGCCTTCTTTAATCCACGATGTCAGGCGGCTGCGCGAATAATCAGGCATGAGCTTTGCCAACACCGCATCCAGCCGCCCGCCCGCAAGCTCCAGCGGAACAGTCAAATTAACACAACTTTCTGCTTCGGGGGCTGACGTAAAGTCTAAATCGTCGCTATAATCGGCTTCATTATCAAAGGAAGTATTCTGCATGAAAAAAATTCTTTTAGTAGTTTCGTTAAGTCTGGCACTGGGTGCCTGTGCAAGCAATAAAGGTACGGTCGATAAAGACGCGCAAATCACACAAGATTGGAACGTGGAAAAACTCTATGCCGAAGCGCATGACGAGTTGAACAGCAGCAATTATACGCGAGCCATCAAGTTATACGAAATTTTAGAATCCCGCTTCCCCAACGGCCGCTACGCGCAACAGGCGCAGCTGGACACCGCATACGCCTATTACAAAGACGACGAGCCTGAAAAAGCCCTCGCCGCCATCGACCGCTTCCAGCGCCATCACCCGCAACATCCGAATATGGATTACGCGCTTTACCTCAAAGGCTTGGTTCTGTTCAACGAAGACCAATCCTTCCTCAACAAACTCGCCTCCCAAGACTGGTCCGACCGCGACCCTAAAGCCAACCGCAGCGCATACCAAGCGTTTGCCGAATTGGTACAACG
The DNA here is from genome assembly GCF_001814135.1 of Neisseria sp. HMSC067H09. Taxonomy (NCBI): domain Bacteria; kingdom Pseudomonadati; phylum Pseudomonadota; class Betaproteobacteria; order Neisseriales; family Neisseriaceae; genus Neisseria; species Neisseria sp. HMSC067H09. The sequence continues at coordinate 45,305 of NZ_KV814926.1, forward strand.
CTATCCGGAGAGCAAATACGCCGCCGACGCAACCGAGCGCATGGCAAAACTGGTGGACGCTTTGGGCGGTAACGAAATCTCCGTTGCCCGCTACTACATGAAACGCGGCGCCTACCTCGCCGCAGTCAACCGCGCCCAAAAAATCGTCGAGCGTTACCAAAATACCCGCTACGTCGAAGAATCGCTCGCCATGATGGAGCTGGCTTACAAAAAACTGGACAAACCCCAACTCGCCGCCGACACCCGCCGCGTCTTGGAAACCAACTTCCCGCAAAGCCCCTTCCTGCAACACCAATGGCAGCCGAACGATATGCCTTGGTGGCGCTACTGGCGTTAAGCACATCAAATTCAGGATGGTTGATACGGATTGGTATCGGTTGTCCGAAAGATGAAAGGTCGTCTGAAACCATAAAAGGGTTTCAGACGACCTTTTATATTTCCCTTCCAATCAAGCAAGGAACAGGCGGTATGCGGCGTTTTGGGTTTCGTCCTGATAGCTGTAACCGAGGCTTTCGAGGAAGTTTTCGAAGGCTTGATTGTCGCCGGGCGGGACGTCGATGCCGACGAGGATGCGGCCGTAGTCGGCGCCGTGGTTGCGGTAGTGGAAGAGGGTAATGTTCCAGCCGCCCTGCATATGGTTGAGGAAGCGGGCGAGTGCGCCGGGGCGTTCGGGGAACTCGAAGCTGATTAAGCGTTCGTGGGCGACTTTCGTTGTGCGTCCGCCGACCATGTAGCGGATGTGGATTTTGGAGATTTCGTCGTCGGTCAGGTCGACATTGGGCAGTCCGGCTTCGGTCAGTTGGCGGCTGATGACGGCGAGGTCTTGGGAACCTGCGGTTTGCAGGCCGACGAAGATGTGGGCTTTTTGGTCGTCGCCGTAGCGGTAGTTGAACTCAGTGATGTTGCGGCTGCCGAGCAGGTTGACGAATTTGAGGAAGCTGCCGCGCTCTTCGGGGATGGTAACGGCGAAAATGCCTTCGTTGCCTTCGCCCAATTCGCTGCGTTCGGAAACGTGGCGCAGGCGGTGGAAATTCATGTTGGCGCCGCTGGTTACGGCGATGAGGGTTTGGTTTTGGATGCGGTTGCGTGCGGCATAGGTTTTCAAGCCGGCAAGGGCGAGCGCGCCTGCGGGTTCGGTGATGCTGCGGGTGTCGTCGAAGATGTCTTTGATGGCGCCGCAGATGGCGTCGGTATCGACGGTGATGATGTCGTCCAAGAGGTCACGGCAGAGACGGAAGGTTTCTTCGCCGACGACTTTGACGGCGGTACCGTCGGAGAAGAGGCCGACGTCTTTGAGGCTGACGACTTTTCCGGCTTCGACGGATTGCTTCATGCAGCAGGAGTCGTTTGTTTGCACGCCGATGACTTTGATGCTGGGGCGGACTTGTTTGACGAATGCGGCAACGCCCGCAGCCAGTCCGCCGCCGCCGATGGGGACGAAGATGGCATGGATGTCGTCGGGACGCTGGCGCACGATTTCCATGCCGACCGTGCCTTGTCCGGCAATCACGTCGGGGTCGTCAAACGGGGCGATGTAGGTCAGTTTTTCTTTTTCTGCCAACTCCATCGCGTAATCGTAGGCATCGTTGTAGGAAACGCCTTTGAGGACGACTTCGCCGCCACGGCTTTTGACGGCGTCGATTTTGATTTTGGGCGTGGTTTCGGGCATGACGATGACGGCGCGGCAGCCCAAACGCTGTGCCGAAAGGGCGACACCTTGTGCGTGGTTGCCTGCGCTGGCGGCGATGACGCCGCAGGCGAGCGCTTCTTTGGGCAGCTTCGCCATTTTGTTGTACGCGCCGCGGATTTTGAAGGAAAACACGGGTTGCAGGTCTTCGCGTTTGAGCAGGACGTTGTTGTTCAGACGACGTGACAGCCCGATTGCGGGTTCGAGCGGCGTTTCGACGGCAACGTCGTAAACGGAGGCGGTCAGGATGCGGATGAGGTAATCGGAATAAGAGGGGCGGTTGTTCATGGTTTTGTGTGCCGGAGGATTATTTTCAAAAGGAGTGTCCGCCGCCCGCGTCAAACTTTGCCAACAAAACGGCGGAAAGGTAAAACCATACCCTCGAGGTCGTCTGAAATCAAGAAAAATCTTAGCAAAGCGAAGTTGCGGCGGTATAATGACTGCCTTTTGTGCCAAACCGCACGACGCGGTTGTTTTTATTTCTGTTTCCGCACCACATCCCGATGAAAAAAACATTATCCGTATTGATCGCGGCAATGATGATTGCCGCCGCGCAAGCCGCGCCGCAAGCGGCTAAAAACAACGCAGCCCCTGCTGTTGCAGCTTCCGAGCCTGCGCCTGCCGCCGCATCCCAGCCCGAGGCCATGATGCCCAGCATCAACAGCCCCGATGCGCCGCCTGCCATTGCCGCTGCTGCCTACATCGTTACCGATTTGCAAAGCCATCAAGTGCTTGCCTCCGGCAATATCGACACCCAAATCGAACCCGCTTCGCTGACCAAAATGATGACCGCCTACCTCGCGTTCAAAGCTTTGGAAAACGGCACATTGCGCGCTGACCAAATGCTGACCGTGTCCGATGCAGGCTGGAAAATCGAAGGCTCGCGGATGTTCCTCAGTCCTAAAGTTCCCGCCAGCGTCAGCGATTTGATTAAAGGCATGATTGTCCAATCCGGCAACGATGCCGCCACCACGCTTGCCGAAGCCATGGGAGGCGGCTCGGTGGATGCGTTCGTCCAACAAATGAACGACGAAGCCAAGCGTTTGGGCATGACCAAAACCCACTTTAAAAACCCGACCGGATTGGCTGCCGAAGGCCACGTTTCCACCGTCGGCGATTTAGCCATTTTGTCCGCCGCGCTGATACACGATTATCCGAAATACTATCCCGTATTTTCGATTAAATCCTTCAAATACAACAATGTCGAACAGCCAAACCGCAACCTCCTGCTCTACCGCGACTCCAATGTGGACGGTCTGAAGACGGGACACACCGAAAGCGCAGGCTACAACCTTGCCGCTTCCAGCAAACGCAACGGCAGACGCATCGTTTCCATCGTCGTAGGCACCGAGTCCACCGAAGCCCGCGCTTCCGAAAGCGGCAAATTGCTCAACTGGGCATTGCAGGCATTCGACACGCCCAAGCTCTACAACGGCGGCGAAATCATTTCCAAGGTCAAAGTTTATAAAGGCAGCAGCAAATCGGTGAACGTCGGCTTCCTCGAAGACGTGTACATCACGATTCCCCACGATGCCGGACAAAACATCAAACCGATTTTAGAAACCGTCCAGCCCGTTATCGCCCCGATACGCAAAGGTCAAACCTTGGGCAAACTCAAAATCGTCAAAGACGGCAAAGTCATTACCGAGAAAAACGTCGTCGCCCTCCATTCCGTTGAAGAAGGCAGCTGGTTCAGACGGATGTGGGATGATATCGTATTGTGGTTCAAAGGCTTGTTTGGCAGCAGTTCGAAATAGGCAGGATTGATGAAAAGGTCGTCTGAAAATGGTTTTCAGACGACCTTTCGGATAACGGATATATCATTAAAAATAAGGAAAAACCATGCAATTACAAGCATTTGACGAAGCATCCCGCGTGCGCCTGATGCAGCTGCTCGATGCCAAATCGGAACAACACAACACCATGCGCTGCGATGAGGTACAGGCATTTATGATGGCTTTGTTGAGTGGTCCCGATGCCTTGAATCCGAACGATTGGCTGCCTGAAGTGTTGGGTGAAGAATCATTGTTTGACGCGAAAGAGCGTACCGAAATCGAGCGTTTGGTGATGGCGCTGGCGGCTGATTTGCGTATCAAGCTCGGCAGTAAAATGTTGCCCGATTTGTGGTTTTACGAAGATGCAGCGGGCAATCCCGACGTGTACACTTGGTGTAACGCCTATCTGTATGCTTTGGATGTGGTGCCGACCGATTGGTTTGAAGCGGTCGATCAGGAGGAGTTTGAAGACCTGTTTTATCCGATCATGGCTTTGGGCGGCATTTATGATGAAGAGCAAAACGGTGAAATCATTTTGCACCTGACTGAAAAAGAACTCTCACAGCTCGAATCCGACCTGCCGCACGTCCTGCTCGATATTTACTGGTATTGGCAGGCAATTATCAACAAACCGCAAACCGTACGTCGCGAAGGCGAAAAAATCGGGCGAAACGATTCTTGTCCCTGCGGGAGCGGTAAAAAATACAAAGCTTGTTGCGGTAAGGGATAACTTTCCGATCAGGTAAAAAATCAAAAGGTCGTCTGAAAAAAGGTTTTCAGACGACCTTTACAATGATCAGGTTAAAACCAGCTTGCCGCCCATATAACGAGCAGGGTCATTACAATCGTCAAGGCGCAACCGATTTTGGCGACCGTACCGATGATGAAGCCGATAAACGTCCCCAGCCCGACTTTGCCCGCCTGCCACATATCGCGGCGCGCCAAGAATTCCCCGGTACCCGCGCCGATGAGCGGACCGAACAACAGCCCGGGAATGGAGAAAAACGCGCCGACAATACCGCCAATCAGTGCCCCCCAAACTGCTGTTTTAGTGGCTCCTGTATATTTTGCCCCTAATGCGCCTGCGACATAATCCATCGCCGTGCCGATAGCGGCGACAACGGCGAGAAAAATTAGAGTATTTGTACCGTAAATCTGATAATCGCCGGCATAGGCAAGCAGCCATGCGCCGCCGAACATCATTCCCAATCCGGGGATGGCGGGATAAACCGTGCCGAGCAGTCCGACACAGATGGCGATTAAACCGAGCAGGATGAAAATGGCAGTCATAACAGTCCTTTTTTGATGGAAGGGAAAAGGGTATGCGAAGCACGCTGAGCTTGTTTTGCGGCGGATTAAAATGGAACGGTTTGTATCGTCTTTCCCGTAAAATCCCAGTTTTCAGACGACTTACCGTATTATGCGACTTACCGTATTATGGTTGCACGTCCTGATGATTCAAGGCAGGTTTGTGCAAAGAAATAAAAAATCCGGACAAGGCATCCGGATTTTTGTTTTATGCGCCGCAAGTTTTCGGCTTGTTTGCCAGAATGTTGATGATTTTGCGTTCGGGTTTGGACGGGGTGATTTTGATTTCGCTTTCGTCTTCTTCGCTGCCGTCGGAGTAGCGTTCGGGCATTTTTTCGCTGTCAAACGCCAAATCGCCGCCGTGTTTCAAGGTTTGACCGCGTTCCAAACCGACGAAGTCGAAAAGCTCGGGGTCGGCAAGATGGGAGGGTACGACGTTTTGCAGGGCGGAGAACATGGATTCAATACGGCCGGGGAAGCGTTTGTCCCAATCGCGCAGCATATCGCCGATGACTTGGCGTTGCAGGTTGGGCTGCGAGCCGCAGAGGTTGCAAGGGATGATTGGGAATTGCTTCAGTTCGGCATATTTGATCAAATCTTTTTCTTTCACATACGCCAGCGGGCGGATGACGATGTGTTCGCCGTTGTCGCTCACCAACTTGGGCGGCATGGCTTTGAGTTTGCCGCCGTAAAACATATTTAAAAACATGGTGGCGAGGATGTCGTCGCGGTGGTGTCCCAAGGCGATTTTGGTGCAGCCCAATTCTTTTGCAGTGCGGTAGAGAATGCCGCGGCGCAGGCGGCTGCACAGCGAACAAGTCGTTTTGCCTTCGTCCAATACGCGTTTAACGGTGGAGTAGGTGTCCTCTTCGACGATTTTGTACGGTACGCCTATGCTTTCGAGATAGGTCGGCAGCACTTCTTCGGGGAAGCCCGGCTGTTTTTGGTCAAGATTTACGGCAACCAGTTCGAAATCAATCGGCGCGCTGGCTTGGAGCTGGCGCAGGATGTCTAATAGGGCGTAGCTGTCTTTGCCACCGGAGAGGCAGACCATGATTTTGTCGCCCGGTTCAATCATGTTGAAATCGTTAATCGCGTCACCGACGGCGTGGCGCAGGCGTTTGTTGAGTTTGTTGTTCTCTAATTCTTGTTTGGTTTTTTTTGACATGGCGGTTTGTGCTTTGAAATAAGGAAAATTTAAGGGCGGTATTGTACCGCAAAAAGCGTTTGGAAACCGCATATTAGAAAAGAAAGGTCGTCTGAAAGAGGGGAGGGGATTTCAGACGACCTTTGTTTTATATTATGGCATATTACGCGGCTATATTACTCAATCTTCACCCGTTTCAGCCTCAACGCATTGCTCAACACCGACACCGAGCTTGCCGCCATGGCCGCGCCTGCGATGACGGGGTTTAAGAAGCCGAGTGCGGCGAGCGGGATGCCTAATATGTTGTAGAAGAAGGCGAAAAACAGGTTTTGCTTGATGTTTTTCAACGTCGCCTGCGACACCAGCAGGGCATCGGCGAGCTGGTTGACCGAATGCTGCATCAGCGTGGCGGACGCGGTGTGTTCGGCAACGTCTGCGCCGCCTTTCATGGCGAAGCTGACGTTGGCGGCGGCGAGTGCGGGCGCGTCGTTGATGCCGTCGCCGACCATCGCCACGGTTTTGCCGGCGTCTTTGAGTTTTTGTACTTCGGCGGCTTTGTCGCGCGGACTCATGTTGCCGAAGGCGTGTGCGATGCCCAGTTGTTTGGCGACATATTCGACCGTGCCTTGGTTGTCGCCGCTCATGATGTAAACGTCGATGCCGTGTTTTTTCAGACGACCTATGGCTTCGGCGGTATCGGCTTTCAATGCGTCGGCGAGTGCGAATGCGCCGATGGGTTTGCCGTTGGCGGAAACAGCGACGATGCTTGCGATGCGCCAAACGTCGTCTGAAAACTCGGGCAGGGTCAGTTCGGCAAATTCGGCTTTGCCCGCTTTCACCAAACCCACTCCTTCGACTTCGGCGGTAATGCCTGCGCCGACAACGGTTTGCGCGTTTTGTGCGGCGGGTATGTCCAGGCCGCGCGCTTGGGCGGCGGAGACGATGGCGCGCGCGAGCGGGTGGGCGGCGTTTTGTTCGACGGCGGCAGCGATGCGGTACAAAGCGTCTTCGTCAAAGCCGCTGTCGGGAACGCAATAAACGGCAGCAACCTGCGGTCTGCCTTCGGTCAGCGTGCCGGTTTTGTCCAACACGACGGCATCGACGTGGGCGGCTTCTTCCATCGCCGCCGCGTCTTTGAACCAAATGCCGTGTTTCACCGCCTTGCCCATGCCGACCATAATCCCGGCGGGCGTCGCCAGACCGAGCGCGCACGGACAGGCAATCACCAAAACGGCAACGGCGTGCATCAGCGCGACCGTCCAATCGCCCTTAAGCAGCCAAGTGGCGATAAAAGTCAGAAGCGCGATGCCCACTACGGCAGGCACGAATACCGCCGCCGCCTTGTCCGCCACGCGCGCAATCGGCGCTTTGCTGCCTTGCGCTTCGGAGAGCGCGTTCATCATGTCGCCGAGCAGGGTTTGGCTGCCGAGCTGCGTAGCGCGGTACACCACGCTGCCTTCGGTCATCAGCGCGCCCGCCAACACTTTGCCACCCGCCTTTTTCTCTTCGGGATTGGATTCGCCGGTGAGGTGGCTCTCGTCCGCCCAGCCGCTGCCGCTTTCAATAATGCCGTCGGCGGCAATGCGTTCGCCGTGGTTGGCGCGGATTAGGTCGCCGATTTGCACTTGGTTGATGGGCAGTTGTTTCCATTCGCTATCGCGTTGCACGTTGACTTGGGTCGGCGTGAGTTTCAGCAGCAAGCCCAAGCTGTTCAGGCTGGATTTTTTGGTGCGGTGTTCCAAAAATTTGCCCAGCGACACAAAACCGATCACCATCACGCCCGCTTCAAAATACACATGCGCCATGCCGTGCGCCGCGTGCGGGCTGAAAAACAGCATATAGACGGAATACAGATAAATCGACACCGTGCCGATGGTAACGAGTACGTCCATATTCGCCAGCCCGCCTTTAATACTCGCCCACGCGCTTTTGTAAAACGGGATTGCCAGCCAAAGCTGCACCACGCTCGCCAGCACGAATTGCCATACCGGCGGAATCATCCAATCGTGCCGACCAATCATCATCCCCGCCATGCCGATAAGGAACGGGATATTGATGGCGAACAGCAGCCACAGCCGCCAGCCGATATGCGGTTCCGTTTCCGGCTGCGGCAGCGCGTCTTCCGTCTTTTCCTTCGCGCCATAGCCGGTTTTCTCGATGATTTTGGCGATATCGGAGGCGGAGGTTTGGCTGTCGTCAAACACCACCTGCGCCTCCTCGCTGGCGAAGTTCACCCCCGCCGATTCGACAAAGTCTTTTTTGTTCAACACTTTCTCAATGCGCGAAGCACAGGCCTGACAGGTCATGCCTTCGATTTGGAAACGGACTTTTTGTTGCATGGTTTCTTCCTTCTGAATGTGGTTGGGCTACCTGAAAAAAGCGGAGCAGGGTTTTCAGGTAGCCTTTGGGGTGTTGCAGTCGATTTGTTGCGATTCGATTTATAAAGCCGCATCATACCCGCCGTCTTCCACCGCTTCTATCAGCGCGGCGGGGTTGGTTTGGGCGGGGTCGAATTCCACGACGGCGTTCTTGTTTTCCAGGCTCACTTCGGCCTTGTCCACGCCGTTTACGCCTTCGAGGATGCTGGTAACGCTTTTCACGCAGCCGCCGCAGGTCATGCCTTCGATGTTTAATGTGATGGTTTGCATAGGGTTTCCTTTCTGTTGGAATGAGGCTGAGGTTTTAAAGCCCGTTGCAGCCAAAGCTTTCAGGTAGCCTGAAATGATGGGTCTGCTCTTGCTTTCCCGCTAAGTGCCGCCACTATAAAGCTTCACCCGAAGTAAAGGTCAAGCATCATGATGAACATCAGCCAGACCGCGGTCGAGAGCGGCCTTTCCGCCAAACAAATCCGCGACTACGAAAAGCACGGCCTAATCGCCCCGGCCGCGCGCAGCGAAGCGGGCTACCGCCGCTACGGACAGGCCGACCTTGCCCGGCTGCGCTTTATCCGCCATGCGCGGGAAGTGGGCTTTTCGCTGCCGCAGATCGGGCAGCTTTTGAGCCTGCAACACAACCCGAAGCGCACCAGCCGCGAAGTGAAAACGCTCACCGCGCGGCACATCGCCGAGCTGGAAGCCAAAATCGAACGCTTGCAGGGCATGGTGGCCGAGCTGCAACGCTGGCACGATGCCTGCGCGGGAGACGACTGCCCGGATTGTGCGATTTTGGCCGGGCTGGAGGAGCGTTAGGCGGCTTGGGGCCAATACACATGAGTGCAACCACCTGTTGCCTTTGTTGGAAGGCATTGCCGAAGGTACGACCGTCTATGCCGATAAAGGCTATGACAGTAAGGAAAACCGGCAACATCTAAAAGAGCATCAGTTGCTGGACGGCATTATGCGCAAAGCCCACCGCAACCGTCCGCTGACGGAAGCGCAAACCAAACGCAACCGCTATTTGTCGAAGACCCGTTATGCGGTCGAACAAAGCTTTGGTACGCTGCACCGTAAATTCCGCTACGCCCAGGCAGCCTATTTTGGTTTGCTCAAAGTGAGTGCGCAAAGCCATCTGAATGCGATGTGTTTGAACCTGTTGAAAGCGGCTAACA
>NZ_KV814926.1:54868-56828 GCF_001814135.1 Neisseria sp. HMSC067H09
CTGTTGGGGGAAAGGCTTTTTTGCAAAGGTCTCAATTTGCTATTAAAAAATAATATTCTGGCGTTGAGTTATTAGTCATAGAATTAAGTGCTTTTAGGCAGATTTGTTAGATTGATTTAGGTATTGCTATTGAAATCCGAATCTTCGGACCTCTTTTTAACTTTGCAGCAAAGCCAAAGAATACTTCATCATTTCCTATTGGGAAATTATATTGTTCATAAATTGAGATTTATTGCTTAATCATTTATCCGTACAATCCGCCTCATCAAATATTTTAAGGAGGCAATGATGAAAAAAATGCCTGTATTGTTTGTTGGGCATGGTAGTCCGATGAATGTGTTGGATAAGGAAAATCCGTTCAACCAAAATCTCAGCCTGATTACGCAAAAGTTTGCCAAACCCAAAGCGATTTTGATGATTTCGGCGCATTGGTACAGCAGCCGTTTGCAGGTTACATCGGGTGAACATCCTGAAATGATTTACGATTTTTACGGATTTCCTGAAGAACTGAGCCAAGTGCAGTATCCGGCGCCCGGTTCGCCCGAATTGGCGGAGCAGGTGCGCTCGTTATTGCAGCCGGAGAATGTCGGGCTGAATCCGATGCGCGGTTTTGATCACGGTGCGTGGGCGGTGTTGAAATTTCTGTATCCCGATGCCGATATTCCTGTGGTACAACTCAGCCTTAACCGTTTGCAGTCGGCGGAATGGCATTTCAATTTGGCGAAAAAATTATCCGCCTTGCGCGAACAGGGTGTGTTGATTATCGGCAGCGGCAATATTATCCATAATCTGAGCGTGATGAGCAGGGCGCATATCAATCAAATCGGCGCGGGTTATGATTGGGCGTTTGCGTTCCGTGAAGCGGTCAATCAGGCGATTGTCGAGCGGGATGACGACACTTTGATTCATTACGAACGGCTGGGCGAAAAGGCGATGCTCTCCGTGCCGACGCCGGAACATTATCTGCCTTTTCTTTGCATCATGGCATTGCGCGAACCGGATGATGCCATTACGTTTTTCAACGACAACCTTGTCGCAGGTTCGCTCAGTATGACTTCGCTTTTAGTGGGGTAAAAAATATGGCAGCGCAAAAGATTCTTTATTTGTTTGATCCGCTTTGCGGATGGTGTTATTCCGTTTCAGACGGCATTTCAAAATTGGCGCAAACTGCTGATGTTAAACTTGTTCCGACAGGCTTATTTTGCCGCGACAAAATTATGTCGATCGATTGGGCGGAACATGCTTGGGAAAACGACCGGCGCATCGCCAAGCTCACAGGGCTGCCGTTTAGCGAAAATTATCGCCAAAACATTTTGCAGCAGCCGACCAATTTCAATTCTTTCGCCTTGGTGCAGGCTTTAACGGCGGTGCAAACTACCGAGCCTGCGCGCGAACCGGAAGCCTTGCGTGCTTTTCAAAAAGCACGTTACGAAGAAGGTTTGGATACGGCAAAATTGGATGTATTGGCAGATGTTTTGCGCCAAATCGGCTGTCAGCAAGCGGTTGGGATTTTAAAAGATCGTGCAACCGAACAGCTTGCCAAACAGCGCATTGCTGACGGCGTCAATCTTATGCAACAGTTTGGTGTCAGCGGAGTGCCGTTTGTGGTGGAAGAAACCGGGCAAGGTTGGAGGCAAATCCGCACGGAAAGCTTGTGGTAAAAGGAAAGGGGCGAAAGCCCTTTTTTTGCGGTTGCTTAACTGACAATGATTGAAAAAGCCAGGTTTGCTGACATAGGCTAAGTGTGAAAGCAGCCTGCGTTTCAATAAAAAAGGAAGGGGCAGGGGCTGTTTTTTGTTTTTCAGACGACCTGTTTTTAGATGATATTTTGAAGGATCGGGTTAGATTTGACAGTTGAAGCGGTTCGGGAGATGAAGAGCATTTCTGAATGCGTAAATACTAAGGTCGTCTGAAAGCCCGATTCAGGTTTTCAGACGACGGCGGATTCGCATTTGAAGTG
>NZ_KV814927.1:0-29570 GCF_001814135.1 Neisseria sp. HMSC067H09
ATGAGTGTCCAAGATTTGGGGGCCAGTTCAAACCTGTACCGGTTTTTCAGACGACCTTTTGACTGTTAAGCAAGTTTGATTCGGAAAATTAACGCTCGCTCAATGCCTGTTTCATACGGGTAATCGGTTTGATCAGGTATTGGAAGATGGTTTTTTCACCGGTTTTAATGTCCACTGTGGCAACCATGCCCGGAATAATCGGCATGTCTTTACCATTTTTGTCTTTCAGGGCGTTGTTCTCAGTTTGGACGATGACTCGGTAGTAAACTTGGTTGGGGTCGAGCTTCAGATCGTTGGCACGGCTTTGCATGGAGTTGCTGACGGTATCTGCGCCGACAAGGGTAACTTTGCCTTCCAATCCGCCGTAGATGGAGTAGTCATATGCGCTGACTTTGACCAGTGCGGGCTGTCCTGCACGAACGAAGGCGATGTCTTGCGGACGGATATAGGCTTCGACAAGGAGTTTGTCGTCAACGGGGACGATTTGCATGATTTCTTCGCCCGGGTTGACTACGCCGCCGATGGTATTGATTTTGATGTTTTTGACGATGCCGCGCATGGGGGAGCGGATTTGGGAGCGGTCAACCGGGTCGGCGCGCATTGCCATGTTTTCTTTGGATTGCGCCAGCTCGGATTCGGATTGCACCAGTTCGTTGTTGGCATCTGTTCTGTAACGGTTGCGGCGTTCGGCAATTTGCAGGGTCAGATCACTGGATTCGCGGCGCATTTTGAGGAGTTCGACTTCGGACATGACGCCTTGTGCCACCATAGGTGCAGTAATGGCGATTTCGCGGTCAAGCGCCGCTTTGCTTTGTACCAGACTTTGTACGGCATCGGTCATGGCTTGGCGGCGGGCGTTATATGCGGCGGTTTCGCGGCGGCGGAGTTCGGGGCTGACGCTGTTGGGGAACGTGAGTTTGCCGCCGTAAGCTTCGGCTTTCAGGCGGGCGATGGTGGCCTCGAGGTTTTGGACTTTGGCTTCGCTCTCGCGCAATACGGCAAGACTGCGCGTATCGTCGAGCTTCAGCAGGATTTGGTCTTTTTCGACCAAATCGCCTTCTTTAACCATCATTTGGGTAATGACGCCGGCGTCCAGGCTTTGGATGACTTGTTCGCGGCTGCTGGGGATAACGTTGCCGTTGCCGCGGGTTACTTCTTCGACAGTGCTGTTGTATGCCCATACGACAAAGACGACGAGCAGCAGGAAAAACAGGATGATGACCCAAAATTGGCCGCTGTGTTTTTCTTTTTGCAAGGCTGCATTCAAATCGTTAATGAGATGCAGATCTTTGGATTTAACGTTGTTTTCGCTCATAATGATGAATCTTCGGTATCTGTTTGTTGTTTTCAAAGAGGTCGTCTGAAACGCTTTCTGCTTGTGTTTTCAGACGACCTTTTCCCTTTTCGTCATGCTTGCGCCGCTTCGCCGGGACGTTGGTTTTCCTGCGCTTGTTGTGCTGCTTTGACTTTGTTTTGCTCGTTTTGCATCAGTTTTTGCAACACTAAATCGCGCGGGCCGTCCATAACGACTTTGCCGTTTTCCATTACGATGATGCGGTTAACGATTTGCAGCACTTGCGGACGGTGGGTGACCAAAAGCATGGTGCGGTTGCGTCCCCAGTGGGCAATCGCGTTCAATGCCATGCGTTCGGTACCTTGGTCGAGGCTGGTTGTCGGCTCGTCCAAAAGAACGACTTTGGGGTCGCGCAGCGTCATGCGTGCGAGGGCGATGATTTGTTTTTGACCGCCGGACAGACCCAAACCGTCTTCACCTAAAGGCATATCCAAGCCTCTCGGGTGGTTGCGGATGATTTGGTCCAGACCGAAACGTTTGAGTGCGGTCAGCAGGTCTTGGTCGGTCGAATAGCTGTCGGTACGCGCCAAGTCCATGTTTTCGCGCAATGTACCCAAGAAAAGGCGTGGAGATTGGCTGAACAGGAGGACTTGGTTACGCAGGAAATTCGGATCAAGTTGGCGCATATCGACGCCGTCGAGGGTTACGTTGCCTTTTTCGGTGTCGTACAGACCGCTCGCCAGCTTCAGCATGGTACTTTTACCGCTGCCGATACGTCCGAGGATACCGACTTTTTCACCGGGTCGGATGTTGATGCGTAACTCGTCAACTGCGTTGTTGCTTTCGTTTTTGTATTTGAATGTTACGTTTTCAAAGGCGATATTGCCTTGAACGTTATCCAAAGTAATGTATTTGCGTTCGGGACTGCGTTCGATCGGACGGGAAACAATGTCGTTCACGCCTCTTAACGCCAGCTTCGCCTGTTGGAAGCGGGTAGCAAGACCGGCAACTTGAGCCAACGGCGCCAACGCGCGGCCGGACAGAATAACGGAGGCAATCAGCGCACCCATGGTAATCCGTTCCGCATGGTTGTCGGCATGAATCAGATAGGTACCGACAACGACCAAAAAGACAGTATTGAGCTGCTGCATGGCAACGGCGAAGTTGACCATGAAGTTGCTGGTATCTTTTACTTTGATGGATGAAGCGGAGGTTTTGGCGGTGTATTCGTCCCAGCGTTGTTGTGCCCATGAAGTCGCGTTGTTGGTTTTCAGGGTTTCGATGCCTTCGATGGCTTCTACGGCAAGGCCTGAACGTTGCGAGCTTTCTTTCATGGATTCGTTAATGTGGCGCGATAAAGGGCGTTGGACGATGAAGCCGACAATGACGACAATCGGAATAATCGCCAAAGGAACCAAAGCCAATTTGCCGCCGACTATCGAAATAACAAAGATAAACAGCAACAGGAACGGCAAGTCCACCAAAGTCAACAGGCTCGCGCTGGTCATGAATTCGCGTACGGATTCAAATTCGCGCAGGTTGTTGGCGTATGAGCCGGACGAAGCGGGACGGTCGGCGAGACGCAATGCCATCACGCGACGGAACAAGGCAGAGCTGATAATCAGGTCGGCCTTTTTACCGGCGATGTCGGTCAAATGCCCACGTATCATCTTGGCGGCAAATTCGAACAAAATGGCGAGGACAACGCCGATACTCAAAACCCACAGGGTTTCATAGGCTTGGTTGGGAATGACGCGGTCGTACACGTTCATGACATACAACGAGCTGACCAAGGCGAGGAAGTTAATGATGACGGTCGCCAAAATCACTTGATAGTAATAGCTGCGGAAACGCCAAATGACTTTCCAAAACCATGCTTTGGGGAGGTGGTATTCGGGCAGTTCGGAACGCGTGTCCGCCGCCATTTTGGGCTTGATAAACCAGCAGTAACCCAGATACAGACCGGAAAGCTGGTCATGATCAAGCTGCTGCTCCAAGCCATCTACCTGACGGATATGATATTTCCTGTTCCGACCCGAACCTTCGATATTGGTAATGACGGCTGCCTCTTCGTTGTGAAGAATGATCATCACAGGAACGGCAAGCGATGGAATGTCTTCCAGATTGCGCTTGGACAATGTGTTTTCAAAGCCGTGGCTGCGTAAGACTTCGACGAGGGAATGATAGTTGACATTGAGTTTTTTATCCCGCACCACCTCTGCCGTCAGCGCGGCTTCTGACACAGGCGCCCCTAAGAGACGGGTAACCAACACAATATGTTCAATGATTGCTTTCATGATAATTCGCGTAATGAGTAATGATGTTAAGATTTTATGTTATTGCTTCAAGCCTGCCCAATTCGCCATTTGCGCCTGCGCAGCCAGATAATCCAACGCGGCATCGCGGAAATCGTTGCGCGCCGAAATGTTTTCCTGCTCGATGCTGGACAATTCGTTGTATGCGCCCAAAACGTCGGTCAGCGTGCGGCGGGCAATTTTGAATTGCAACTCGTAAGTTTTAACCACGTCTTTTTGAGCGGCAATATGTTGCGCGGCAATATCGGCACGGCGTTCGCTCTCGCGCATGTCGATTTCGGCGGTTTGGGTTTTCTCGGTAATGTCGCGCATAATCTGCTCGGATTTCGATTCGGCGGCAATCAGGGCATCGGCATTTTTCTGCACATTATGGCGCGCGGCAACGTCCAAGACATTCCATGCCACATTTAAATAAAGCTGTCTGTTGTCGCGGTTCGCATTACCTTCCAGATTCACGGCGGGCAGGCGCTCTGCTTTGGAAACGTCCAAATCTGCCTTCACGCTGTCGCGTTCTGCCACCTGCGCCTGATAGGAAGGATTGGTATTGTTATCAGCTGCTTTGAAACGGCGGACCAATGATTCCGCGCTGTCGTTGGCAAACGGATCTTCCAAATCCTCTGCCGTCAACTGCCGTCCGGTGTAGCGGGACAAACGGCTCAACGCCAATTCCATCGTGCGTTGTTGTTGCGCGATGGATGATTCGACCTGCAACAGGCGCGCACGCGCTTCAATGAGTTCGGAACGGCGGCCGCTATCGTATTTCACGATAATATTCAAATCTTTCAGAAGATTATTGTGGCGGACCAAGCTCTGACGGTTGATGCGCAGGATTTCTTTCGCGCGCAATGCGGTCAAATAGAGTTTGCCGATGTCGCTGCCCAGACGTTCCTGATTTTCGAAATAACGATGATGGTAGTATTGCTCTCTGTTTTTATCGCGCCGTACCGCCGCATTGATGGCGCCCCATGAATATACATTCAAAGTTCCGCGTATGCCGACACCGTCATTCATATCGTTGCTGGAATATTTGTTTTTCTGCGCCAAAACTTTGGTACCTGTCAGCGTCAACACGGGATAATGGCGCGCACGGGTAGCCTTCGTCGTACTTTTGGCCGAATCTTCGGTTGCTTTCGCTTCCTTCACAATCGGGTCGGACACCATGGCATCCCTTAAAATAGCCTGCAAAGGATAAGCCTGCGCCGTTGCCGCGCATACTGCCGCGCACACCGCGGCAGCAATTTGCCCGGTGCGGAAAACGGATGTCTTGGGACGATTCAAAAAAGTTTTTTTCTTCATATTATTCACAACAATACGGTTCGTCATTTATCAGATTGGCAGAGGGGTTGCCTGTTGCAAATCAATTCTTTGAGCATATTATCATTAATCGGAATCCCTGTTTTCAGATTGCGATAAAAGGTAGTTATCTGCTCCTGAAAGTAACATGGATGATATTCCTACTATTGCTAAATCACGACACCGTATTAAAACGACCTCCTGTTTACAGATGGACGCTAATGATTTGCAACATTTGCGCCAGCACTTTCGGATTGGCTGCCACAATATCGCCGCTTTCCAGCCAGCCTTCATTGCCGGACATATCGGTAACGATACCGCCGGCTTCCTGCACAATCAGCGCGCCTGCGGCAATATCCCAAGGTTTGAGGTTGAACTCGAAGAAACCGTCCAAACGGCCGGCCGCCACGGCGCACAAATCCAACGAAGCCGCGCCTTCTCTGCGGCCTCCGGCCGTTTTTGCCAAAAAGTCTTTCAAAATAGCCAGATACTTGTCCATCATGCTTTGATCGACAACAGGGAAGCCGGTACCGATCAAGCAGCGGTTCAACTCAATGCGGGAAGAAACGCGGATACGGCGGTCGTTGAGCAACGCGCCTTTGCCGCGCGAAGCCATGTAAACATCGTTGCGTTCAGGTGCGTACACCAAAGCTTCCTGCAACACGCCTTTGTGCAGCAGTGCCATAGAAATCGCATATTGGGGATGGCCGTGTAAGAAGTTGGTCGTGCCGTCGAGCGGATCGATAATCCATTCGTATTCCGCGGAGGCTTTGCCGTGAGAACCGCCTTCTTCGCAAGTGATTTTGTGATGCGGATAAGCCTCTTTGAGCGCTTCCACCAAAATCATCTCGGAATTGCGGTCAACGTCGGAAACGAAATCGTTGAATGCCTTGCTGTCAACTTTGACGGCATCCAGATTGCCGCTTGCGCGGATCATCATCTGCCCGGCTTTACGGGCGGCTTTGAAAGCGGTATTTAAAAACGGATTCATGGGTTTTCTTTCTAAATCAGGTAAAATACCGTCCGGCGCATCTGCACCGGACGCAACGTTTGTACGTTTCCGACGTTGTTAAAGAACATTTCAGACGACCTCTCAAGCCCAAAGGCGAAAGGTCGTCTGAAAACAAAAAGATGGCGTATTATACCCGATTCCCGAACAAACCGAAAACAAAACATGACTTCAGCCAAGCCCGAATTGCCCGACTATCTCGGCAACATCCGCATCATCCTCACCCGCACCAGCCATCCCGCCAATATCGGCTCCGCCGCCCGCGCCATGAAAACTATGGGGCTGCACAAACTCACCATTGTCGCCCCGAATTTGATGTCCACGCCGATGACCGGGCAGCCGCCCGTTTTCAATCCCGAAAGCCCGCAAGATTTCCAACTGCCGGAGGAAAGTTTCATCCTCGCTTCCGGCGCGGCAGACGTATTGCACAACGCCGTGATTGCCGCCACACTCGACGAAGCCCTCGCGGACACCACGCTCGCCTGCGCCCTTACCAGCCGCCGCCGCGAAATCACCGCGCCGCTGCAAACCCCGCGCGAACTGGTTCCCGAATTATTGCAGGCGGCACAACGCGGAGAACAAGTTGCCCTCGTCTTCGGCAACGAAACCTTTGGCTTGAGCATCGAAGAAGTGCAGGCATGCAACCGTCTGATGACCATCAACGGCAACCCTGACTATTTCTCGCTCAACCTCGCCCAGGCGGTGCAAGTTGTGTGTTACGAAATCTTCAGCCAGACC
Source organism: Neisseria sp. HMSC067H09 (assembly GCF_001814135.1). Classification (NCBI taxonomy): domain Bacteria; kingdom Pseudomonadati; phylum Pseudomonadota; class Betaproteobacteria; order Neisseriales; family Neisseriaceae; genus Neisseria; species Neisseria sp. HMSC067H09. The sequence goes on from NZ_KV814927.1 coordinate 6,650, forward strand.
AATATGCCCATGACCCACCTGCAACAGGAAGACCACGCCGCCACCCACGAACAAATCAAAGGCATGGTCGCCCACATGGAAAGCGTCATGGACGATATCGGCTTCTTCAACCGCCGCAACAGCGAACGTCTGATGCGCCGTATGCAAAGCCTGTTCGGTCGCGCTAACACGCAAACCGAAGACATCGACATCCTGCGCGGCTTTTTCAATACCGTCAGCCATCGCTTGAAGAAGAAAGACTGAAAAGGTCGTCTGAAAACCTTCAATCAAGTTTTCAGACGATCTCAGCCAAACTATCAACCAGATACAGCCATGAACTACGCCCTAGATGCCCTATGGTGGAAACTCACCACCCCGACCGTCCGCGACCTCGCCACCCTGCTGACCGCCCCGCCGCTTTGGCAAAGCGGTTGCGAATTGAGCGTCCGCGAGCTATTGGGCGAACGCGGCTTCCGCTATCTTTTGGATTTGGACGGCAATCCCGCCCCGCTGGACAACTATCTCGCCGAACACGCCCCCTTCAGCAACCGACTCGGCATCTACGCCGAACGCCTGCTCGCATTTTGGTTCGCCCACGCGCCGCATACCGAATTGCACGCCTATAACCTGCCCGTGTTTTCAGACGACCTCACGCAAGGCGCCGCCGATTTCATCGCCTCCATCAACGGCAAACCCTATCATATCGAACTGACCTGCAAATATTACGGCAGCGACAGCGGCAAATCCGCAGACCTGTGCGGACTCAATTCCAAAGACACCCTCGCCGCCAAAGCTGCCAAACTGCCCCGCCAACTCGCCCTGCTTCAATCCCCCGAAGGCAGCGAAACCCTGCGGCAAAACCGCCTCCCCGACGCGCCGCAACCCGCCTCAATCATACGCGGCATCGGCTTTTTCCCCGTCGGCGCAGATTCCGCCGAAGCCCCGCTGAACCCATACTGCTGGCGCGGCGTCTTTATCCGAGACTGGTCGGCATATCCGACCACAGAGGGCGCACGCTACCACCTCATCGACCGCATGGCATACCTTGCCCCCGCCCGTGTCGCCGAGGCGCAAACCCTGTCCGACCGAGACGTCCGCCAAATCGAAAGCGGCTTAATCGCCAAACTCGAATTGCGCCCCGACGGCTTTTGGCATGAAATCGAACGCATCATGAAAGTTGCTTGAGTCCAAAGCATCCACACCTACAAACCATATAGCAAACATACTTAACTTTAAATACAACATATCATCAAATTCCGTCATTCCCGCCCCCGCCTACGCGAGGGCGGGAATGACGATACCCGGTAAGTTGCGTATCGCAAATAAAGTCATTTAGCTATATTTTCCAAATTGCCGATACAAAAAGGTCGTCTGAAACCTTTTATCTAAAATAAAGGTTTCAGACGACCTTATCTGTCAGACTGAGGATTGTCCCGCCCTACTCTTTCTTACCGGCCAAACCGATTTCCTGAGTTTTACCCCCGTCGTTGATTTTAGCCTTACCGGCAATTTCTTCAGCTTTACTGCCGAAAAGCTTCAGCTCGTAACTGCCTTTTTCCACACCGTCCTTCATAGCCTTGCCGCTCAAGCCTGAGCCGTTGCCCATGGCTTGGATGTCGGTTTTCGCCAATTCGACGTTATAGCCGCTATGCATTCCGCTGATGCTTCCGCTGCCTTGTTTCTTCTCAAAATCAACCGTATAAGACAAACGCCCGCTGCGGTCGTCGCCGTTGAACGCGATACCTTTGTAGTTTATTTGCCCCAATTTAGGCAGATTACCGAAAGCAATGTCCTGCCCCTGAATTTCGTTAACATGAAAATCGAATGTCTCGGAACGCGCTCCATCTGCCGGATTGGTTTTCTGCTTTGCCAAAGTGGCAGCAACGATGGAATGGTTTTGTTTATACACCAAGAAATCACCGCGCTCCAATTCGATAAGTTGTCCATTTACATTGATTTTTTTCACATAGTCAAAATCGGAAACACGGTCGTTTTTCAGATAACCCGTATCCAAAACCCCGCCTTTTTTCAGGGTTTGGGTTTTACCGCCCCTGTCGGTCAACTCCAATACGCCGCCATCGGGAACAGATTCGGAAACAGTCAGTTGCTTCCAATCTTTTGCATTAGGATCAAACGGTTTGGTCAGCCCGTCCGCCAAGCTGCTGCCTGCGCTGCTGCAAGCGGACAAAATGCAGGTGGCAGCCAAAACCGCCAATAAAGATTTCGCTTTCATTCGTTTCCTTTCATTATCGTGATTCATGACTATTGTGTTTCCGTATTTCGGCGGCAATGTCTGCAAACAAAATCCGTCCGAATTTTCGGATACACTCCGTAAGTTATAATATAACGGTTTTATGATGATATTCATGACTTAAATCAAAATAAATATACTGCATTATATCAATCCTCTTCCCTGCTTTTCTTGCCATTGCTTCCGCCCTGACCGGCAAACGGCTTATGTGCTTATTTTTCCACTACAATCCGCTACAAAGCAAACAGGTCGTCTGAAATTTGACGCCACCCTGCCTTGGTGTTATTAATAATTCCTATTCACAAACAAACAGGAACAAACATGAAAAAAGTTGGTAATAAAGTAGTCGTTGTGGGCTTGGGCGCGGTCGGTGTCAGCTACGCCTATTCCATGCTCAACCAAGCCTTGTGCGACGACATGGTTTTAATCGACATCAACCGCACGCGCGCGGAAGGCGAAGCGCGCGACTTCCGCCACGGAATGCCTTATGCCGCCTCGCCTGCGCGTATTTACGTCGGCGATTACGATGATTGTTCGGATGCGGACATCGTGTGTATTTGCGCGGGCGCGGCGCAGGCTCCCGGCGAAACCCGTTTGGACTTAATCGACAAAAACCTGCGCATCTTCCGCGACATCGTTTCGAAAGTCATGGCTTCGGGCTTTGACGGCATCTTCTTGGTTGCCTCCAATCCCGTGGACGTACTGTCTTATGCCGTCCTGCGCTTTTCAGGTTTGCCCAAAGAGCGCGTTATCGGCTCGGGCACTATCCTTGATTCCGCCCGTTTCCGCGTTTGTCTGGGCAACGAATTCGACGTCGCACCTTGGAGCGTCGATGCCATGATGATTGGCGAACACGGCGACAGCATCATTGCGCTTTGGAGCACCGCCAACATCGCCGGTATGTCCGTTCAGAAGATGTTAGAACAATCAGAAGACGGGCAGGCGCGTATGGACAAAATCTATACCACCGTGCGCAATGCCGCCTACGAAGTCATCGCCGCCAAAGGCTCAACCAGCCACGGCATCGGCATGGGCTTGAGCCGCATCTCCAACGCCATCCTGCACAATCAAGGCGTCGTGCTGCCCGTATCCACCTTGCTTGAAGGCGAGTTCGGACAAAACGGCGTGTATATCGGTGTACCGACCGTCGTCAACCGCCAAGGTGCGGTCCGCATCATCGACCTGCAACTTTCAGACGACGAAGCCGAACGATTTGCCCACTCGGCGGAGCTGTTGAAAAGCTATCAACGCAAAGTCGATGAAATGGTCGGATAAATAGAATAGCCTCTAAGTAAAACGTCGTCTGAAAACCGGAAATTTGGTTTTCAGACGACGTTTGTTATGCAGGGGAGGTTAAACCGTCAATAGTCTAAATTCAAATACAAAATACCTATATCATGGCAGACTGACGGATTCGGAACGTGCGGGCATGACGACGCTACCCGCCCATGAAAAACGTCGTCTGAAAACCTCAAACATTTGAAATAACATAACCTAATGAAAATAATTAATAAATTTTAAAATAAAAACCTTTCTGATTTTCCCTACTTTATACTCAATATCAGAAAGGTTTTAGTCAATTAAAAAGTTTTTAGAATATTTTTATGTATAAAATTTCATTAATATCCTATTTTTGCAAATAGTTTCCTTATTAGATCCTATTGAAAATATTTTCCTATTTAATAGTTTTTTCATAAAAAAATTAGTCAAAATTATTATAAACTTAGTATTTTTTTCATTATTAAATATTGTTTTAAACACTTATATGATATTAACCACCATATTTATGTAAATTAATTAAAAATCTCATTAACAATGCTGTTTCTTCAATCATGAGATCAACTTCTATTTCTTTAAAATTTTCATTATGTTTTACATTATTATTTTGATATTGGGTATAAAATTTAATTATTTCAATATAATGGTTACTAACTTCAGATGAAACTCCCTTTACTTTAAAAAAATTGCCTAAAATAGATTTCTGATTTTCTAAAGATTTTGAGTTACCTAAAATTTCCTGAACTAACATTTCCAATGAAAGTCTAAAATCATCCAATAAATTTCTTCCATAAAGATTATTAGCATTTTTATTTAATGCATCTTCATAGTGTTTTTTAGCCTTAGGATAATCATCTAACCATTCTTTTATTTCTATAACCATTTCAGGTAGTTCACTCAATCCCTCAGATAATTTAGAATATCTGCCTACTAATTTTATTAATAAATCTTTAACTTTCTCATTTTCACTAAATTTTGGCAATCCACATAAATCAAGAATAATTTTAAACTGTTGCTCTGGCTTAAAACATTTTAAATTTTTTTCCAATGCAGTCTTTTTATTAGGAAAATTTTTATCAGGATAAGATGAATAGGGGATGGCAACTCTATAAGTCACAGCATAATCAGCAAAATATTTGCATATTTCACTGCCACTTAGTCCATAATCAGTATCTCCTAAAATATTTGAAGCAAATGCGATAAATTCCTTATCAATCATTACAATTTCCTTAACTCTCTTCTAAATATAGACCCAATATTATACAACAGTTCATTCATTATCCCTCTTGTTTCCAATAATTCACCATTGAAAAGCCTGTTCATACAACAAATGCTCTACATAAACCTCGCTCTTTACCCTCAAATCTCCTTCTACCTTTACTTCAATCGGCACAACTCCTTGTCCGCATCATAGGATAAAATCTACTTCTACTATGTTTTTTCAGTTATCCAATAGAAAACAGGATCAATATGTCTGTCAATCAGTTGTTGTAGAACATATTCAGGGAGTGAACCTTTAAATTAGGTGAAAATACAGTACAGACGTCGCCTGAAAACCAAATTTCCGGTTTTCAGACGACGTTTTCTGTTTACAAACCTAAGCCCTATTTCTCTGCTTTCAACACTCTTTGACGGCGCGTTTCGCTCAACACCATCCCCGCGCTGACGGAGACGTTCATGCTTTCGACCGTGCCGAACATGGGTATCGACACCAGCATGTCGCAATGTTCGCGCGTCAGGCGGCGCATGCCTTCGCCTTCGTTGCCCATCACCCATGCCGCGCTGTCGGGCAGGTCGCAATGGTAGAGGTCGGCGTCGCCGCCCATGTCGGTGCCGATGATCCAGATGCCGTATTCTTTCAGCTCGCGCAGGGTGCGGACGAGGTTGGTTACGGTGATGTAGGGGACGGTTTCCGCCGCGCCGCAGGCGACTTTGCTGACGGTAGCGTTCAGCCCCGCGCTTTTGTCTTTCGGCGCAATGACGGCGTGTACGCCCATTGCGTCGGCGGTACGCAGGCACGCGCCGAGGTTGTGCGGGTCGGTGATGCCGTCGAGTATCAGCAATAGCGGCGGTTCGCTCAGGTTTTCCAATACGTCTTCGAGGTGAACGTGGTTTTTGGAAGCGTCGATAAACCCGACCACGCCCTGATGCCGCGCGCCTTTGCTGATGGCGTTTAGGCGGTCGGCATCGGCGAAGTGTACGCGCACGTTTTCATTTGCCGCCTTCTCCAACACGTCGCGCGTGCGGGCATCGTTTTTGCCTTCTTGGACGTAGAGTTCGGTAATCGATTTCGGGTTCTGCCACAGGCGGGCGTTGACGGCGTGGAAGCCGTAGATGAGTCTTTGGTTTGCCATGATTTTGCTTTATAAAAAATTTCAGACGACATTATAACAAGATAAGGTCGTCTGAAAGCAGGTGTAACCGGTTTCACTCAAACGCAGCCGCCTAGCGCATCAAATACCCCAACAGCCCAGAACTGCCCACGCCGATCAACACGGTAACCAACATGGAAAACCTGCTTGCGGCAAGCACGGTCAGCGCAATGGCAATCAAATCGTGCGGCTTGTCGGATACGAAATAAGGCGCGATGACGGAAATCAACACGCAACCCGGCGCGGCTTCCATCACGATTTGTGCGCGGCGACTTAAAGTGCGGTTGCGCAAGGCAAAAAAACCGATAAGGCGGGTGGAATACGTTACCGCCAGCATACTGGCAAACAGCAGGAACGACTGCCAAGAGAGCAAATCCTTCATTCCTTCTCTCCCCAAAGATAGGCGGCAAGCAGGCCGGAAATCGCGCCCATCGGCACATACCAATGCCCGTCCACCGACAAATAAGTCCCACCCGCCACAATCAGGCTGACAAACCACGGGCGTGCCGCCTTAAAGCTTTTCCACATACCCCGCAGCAGCACCAAAAATACGGCAGGAAACGCCATGCCGAACCCCCATGCCGCGACGTCGCCGAACATCGGCCCGACCGCCGCGCCAAACGCCGCAAAGCCGATCCAAGTGGTATAAAGGATAAAGCACACGCCCGCGTAATAAGGCATATTGAACGCCGGCAGCCCCATCGCCTTGCGCTTTTGGATTTCCGCAAACGCCAGCGCCCAGCTTTCGTCGCACATAAAAAACAGCGCGGGCATGGCTTTTTTCAGCGGCATATCCCGCATATAAGGCGCGATTGCCGCCCCCATCAGAATATGGCGCGAATTAATCATGAAGGTAACGGTAGCGATGATCAGTATCGGCAGCGGGTTTGCCCACAAGTTGACCGCTGCAAATTCCGAGCCGCCGGCAAAGTTCATGCCCGTCATCAGCAGCATTTCCAGCCAACTCATCCCTTTCTGCCCGCCTTGTACGCCGAGTATCAGCGCCCACGGCAAAAGCCCGATAAGCATGGGCGAACATTCTTTGATGCCGCGTAAAAATTCGGACTGCGGGGAATTTGGGTGTGTCATTTTGTTGAGAAATTTAAATAGAGTGTGAAGATGAAAAATGAGGGAAGGTATTATACACAGTCGGACAAACTTAAAAAGGTCGTCTGAAACGGGCTTCGATAAAGCAAAAATCATCGCCGCAAGACTTTAACACTTTTTAATCCTTGACAGGCATTTCACTATGAAAATATGCTAAATTTTTGATTAAAAACATCATTATTCATTAAGATAAACATTACGTTCAGCTTCGCACGGCTACCGTCCGGTCAAGATGTTTCACACAAACAACAAAGTAAGCTACAATTCCAAGCATTTCCTTCCCTTTAGAAGCAAACCCTCTTCCGCCCTACAAATAAAAGGTTTCCTTATGTTACAAGGCAGTTTGGTTGCCCTGATTACACCCATGAATCAAGACGGCAGCATCCATTACGAACAACTCCGCGATTTGATCGACTGGCATATCGAAAACGGTACCGACGGCATCGTCGCCGTCGGCACGACAGGCGAATCCGCCACCCTCTCCGTCGAAGAACATTTAAGCGTAATCGAAGAAACGGTCAAACACGTCAACAAGCGTGTTCCCGTTATCGCCGGCACCGGCGCCAACAACACCCTCGAAGCCATCGCGCTCTCCCGCGCCGCCGAAAAAGCCGGTGCAGACTACACCCTCTCCGTCGTCCCCTATTACAACAAGCCCTCCCAAGAAGGCATTTACCAACATTTCAAAACCATCGCCGAATCCACCTCGATTCCGATGATTATCTACAATGTACCCGGCCGCACCGTCGTCAGCATGACCAACGACACCATCCTGCGCCTTGCCAAAATCCCGAACATCGTCGGCGTCAAAGAAGCCAGCGGCAACATCGGCAGCAATCTCGAATTAATCAAACACGCGCCCGAAGGTTTCACCATCCTTTCCGGCGATGACCCCACCGGCCTGCCCTTCATGCTCTGCGGCGGGAAAGGCGTTGTGACCGTTGCCGCCAATGTCGCCCCCAAACTCTTCGCCGATATGTGCCGCGCCGCCCTTGCAGGCGATATTGCGACCGCTCGTCAATTAAATAACCGCCTGATTCCGATTTATAACACTATGTTCTGCGAACCAAGCCCTGCCGCGCCCAAATGGGGCATCTCCGCATTGGGCAAATGCGACCCTTATGTCCGCCTGCCGCTCGTCCCCCTGACCGAAGCCGGACAGGCAAAAGTCCGCGCCGCATTGCAAGAATCCGGACAACTCACCGCATAAACCGCAAAGGTCGTCTGAAAACCGTTTTCAGACGACCTGCCGTTAACCCATCACATCCCACAGGAAACCAATATGACCTATATGAAACCTGTCGTCGTAGCAATCGCCCTGATCAGCATGACTGCCTGTTCGGGCAACAAAAAAGACCTGCCTAAGCTGGACTACCAAACCCAGACACGCAAAATCGTCAAATTAGAAGTACCGCCTGATTTGAACAACCCCGATCAAGGCAACCTCTATCAAGTACCCGCAGGCAGCGGTGCCGTCCGTGCCAGCGACCTGAGCCGCCGCACATCGGCAACCCAACAAGCCGCCAACTCCGAAGTCCTCAAATCCGTCAAAGGCGTCCGTTTGGAACGCGACGGGAACCAACGCTGGGTTGAAGTTCAAGGCAAATCCCCAGCCGAGATTTGGCCTTTACTGAAAGCATTCTGGCAAGAAAACGGTTTCGACATCAAATCCGAAGAACCCGGCATCGGTCAAATGGAAACCGAATGGGCTGAAAACCGCGCCAAAATCCCGCAAGACGGTTTGCGCCGCCTCTTGGACAAAGTCGGCTTGGGCGGCATCTATTCCACCAGCGAGCGCGATAAATTCATCATCCGCATCGAACAAGGCAGAAACGGCACAACCGACGTCTTTTTCGCCCACAAAGGCATGAAAGAAGTTTACGCAGACAAAAACAAAGATACAACCACTTGGCAGCCTGCCGCCAACGATCCAAATCTTGAAGCTGCCTTTCTCGCACGCTTCATGCAATACTTGGGCGTCGATCAGCAACAAGCCGAAAATGCGCTGTCCCAAAGCGTCGCCAAACGCAGCAGCAACGAATTGGCGCGAATCGACGGCAACACCCTGCTCGTCTCCGGCGACTACGGCCGCAACTGGCGCCGTACCGCGCTCGCCCTCGACCGCATCGGCTTGAATGTCTTGGGTCAAAACATCGAACGCCACGCTTTCTTGGTTCAACAGGCGCCTAACGAAAGCGAAGCCGTTTCCACGAAAAAACCGGGCTTCTTCGGCCGTATGCTGGGCAAAGGCAAAAAAGTTGAGAAACCGGCCGCCTACCCCGAGATCATCGTATTCGTCGAGCCTGTTAACGGCGGTTCGCGAATCCGCCTTCTCAACAAAGATGGCAGCGCGTACAACGGCAGCGATGCCTCTACACTCCTCAGCCGCCTGCATACAGAACTGCGCTAATCCGCTTCTCAAAAAACCTCCTGTACGCAGGAGGTTTTTGTGCTTATCAAAAGCGACAAGCAAAATAAAGTTATTTCAAAAATAGATCTGTCAATTTATTGATTCAATTTAAAAATGAGTACACCATATTACTTCTAAAGCCGGTTAACGCTTAAACATCGGCTAAGCGAAAGGTCGTCTGAAAACAGAAATCCTGTTTTCAGACGACCTTTTTTTCATGAAACCGTTTTGTTATAAATAAAATTGTTATATTATAACCAATCAAATTTCTACCCGATACATTTGGAGAACCCATGAAAAAAACCGCATTGTTCATCGCATCCGCACTCCTGTTCAGCACAACCGCCCAAGCACACCGCGTCTGGGTCGAAACCGCCCATACACACGGCGGCGAATACCTGCAAGCCGAATTGGGCTACGGCGAGTTCCCCGAACTCGAACCTATCGCCAAAGACCGCCTGCACATTTTCAGCAAGCCCATGCAGCTGATTACCGAAAAAGGCAAAGAAAATCTGATTCAAAAAGGGACGTACAACTACCAGTACCGCAGCAAACTCCCTGTCAAAGACGGCAGCTACCTCGTTACCGCCGAATACCAACCGACCTTCTGGTCCAAAAACAGCGCAGGCTGGAAACAGGCGAGCATCAAAGAAATGCCTGACGTCAGCTATTGCGAACAAACCCGAATGTTCGGTAAAAACATCGTCAACGTCGGACACGAAAGCGCAGACACCGCCGTCATCACCAAGCAAGTCGGACAACATCTGGAAATCGTTCCGTTGGACAACCCCGCCAACGTCCACGTCGGCGAACGCTTCAAAGTCCGCGTCCTTTTCAACGGCGAACCGCTGCCGAACGCCACCGTTACCGCCACATTTGACGGTTTCGACACCAGCGACCGCAGCAAAACCCACAAAACCGAAGCCCAAGCCTTCTCCGATACTACGGACGACAAAGGCGAAGTCAGCATCATCCCCCTGCGTCAAGGCTTCTGGAAAGCCAGCGTAGAACACAAAGCCGATTTCCCCGATCAAAGCGTGTGCCAAAAACAGGCGAACTACACCACCATGACCTTCCAAATCGGTCATACGCATCATTAATATCCAATAACAAAGGTCGTCTGAAAACCGTATTGCAGGGGTTTCAGACGACCTTTCTCTTTATCAGCCAATTAATTTAATAAACAGCCATTCATCAAGGCTTATGCGGCGCAAACGTCCATTGCCCAAGCGCCAAGCCCAAATCAAACAGGTTCAGACGACCTATCGCCACCCTGACCAAACGCAGACAGGGAAAACCCGCCTTAGCCGTCATCCGCCTGACCTGCCGGTTTTTCCCTTCCGAAATCCGAATTTCCACCCAAAAATCAGGTACAGATTTACGCACGCGGATAGGCGGCACGCGCGGCCACAAAACATCCGCTTCGCCCGCTTCCAATACGCGGACCTTTGCAGGACGCGTGACAAAATCCCCCAAATCCACCCCGCGCCGCAGCATATCCAGCTTCGCTTCGTCAGGCGAACCTTCCACCTGCGCCCAATAAGTTTTCTCCAGTTTAAACCTAGGATCCGCAATCCACGCCTGCAAACGCCCGTCGTTTGTCAGCAGCAGCAAACCCTCGCTGTCCGTATCCAAGCGTCCCGCCGGATAAAAGTCCGGCAGCACCACATAATCTTTCAAACACCCATACTTTTCATGCGTCGAAAACTGGCAAATCACGCCATAAGGCTTGTTCAATACGATTAAATCATTCATTTTTATCACATCCTGAAACCAAGCATGAATTGTACCAGCCGTCGCATACGGGCTACAATTTCACGCTTCTTTATATTTTATACAAATGATTTCATACGGTTAAAAAATACCCTGAAGCCCAGCTTGACACGCCCGAGTCAAACCAGTATATTACGCACTTCCTTAGGAGTAATGGCTGAGAGGCTGAAGGCACTTCCCTGCTAAGGAAGCATGTGGGGTCAACCTGCATCGAGGGTTCGAATCCCTCTTACTCCGCCACCATACGAAAACCCGTCAATTATCCGACGGGTTTTCTTTATTTCCCCATGAAACAAAAAGCAGTCATATCACCCCACGCAATCGGGGCTAAGAACAACAGATAGCAAGTAGCTCATCCTAACCGAATATTCCTGCGATAAACTCCTTGTCAGACCCGGTTTATATAAAAGGTCGTCTGAAAATACATTTTCAGACGACCTTTTTCAAGTTTGGCTTCCGTATCTGTCAAACAATCCGATCGGATACAGCCGCGTCAATCAATAACGGCCCGGAACGGTTCCCATACGCTGTTTCAGCGAGGTTTGCGGTTCGTTGAACAGGGATGCGTAGAAGGTCGCATTGGTCATGACTTTTTTGACGTAGTCGCGCGTTTCGGTGAAGGGGATGGTTTCGGCGTAAATCGCGCCTTCCAGAGGCGTAGAAGCCTGCCAGTTGCGGGCGCGGCCGGGGCCGGCGTTGTAGCCTGCGGTTGCCATCACTTCGTTGTTTTGCAGGCGGCGTTTGGCATCTGCCATGTACCATGTACCCATGCGGATGTTGCCGTCCATGGTGTAGAGTTCGCTGCTGCTCATGCCGATTTTGCCGGCGATTTCGCGGGCGGTGGCGGGCATAACCTGCATCAGGCCTTGCGCGCCGACGCTGGATTGCGCGCCCATGACAAAGCGGCTTTCTTGACGGATCAGGCCGTAAACCCAAGCGGGATCAATGCCTGCTTGCGAGGCGTAGCGGACGGCAGTCTCTTTAAACGGAGAGAGGTAGCGCAGGTTGTAGTTGAGTTTGCGCTCGGTCCGGTCGGCGCTGTTGATCGCCATGTCGTAGAACTGGTTTTCAAAGGCGACTTGCGCGGCAGTCAGGAGGTTGTCTTCGTTGAAGTCGCGGGTGGCGAAACGCCATTCTGCCTGCGCCTGACGGCGCATTTTGGCATCGTTGCTGCTTTGGCTGTTTTTAAACAGAACCAGCGCGCGTTTGATGGCGCCGTCGTCTGCCATGCGGCGGACGTCTTTTTTATCGGCATCGGAAACGTTGTTTTTGGTATTGATGCGGCGGCCGAGTTCTTCACCTGCTAAGACGGCGTAGAAATTGCGTCCGCTTGCGGCAGCTTTTTCGTACATTTCTTTAGCACGGCTTTGGTTGCCTTGTGCGGCGTAGCTGCGGCCCAGCCAGTATTGCCAAGTCGGGTCTTTTTGCAGGTTGTCGGGCATTTGTTGGATGATGCCGGACAATTCGTTCCAGCGTTGCAGGCGTAGGGCGGCGCGGGCGTACCACTCGAATTGCTCGTCGGTCAGTTGTTTGCGGTCGGAAACGCGGCCGTAGTAGCTCAACGCGGTCGACATGTTTTGGTTTTGCGCGTGGTGATGTCCCAATACACCCCATGCGAAGCTGCTTTGCTCGCGGCTCAAATCGGATTCCATGCTGGAAAGCGTAGAAGCTGCGGAAGAGGATTTGCGCGCGTCTTTGCCGATGACGTTCAAAAGGCTGTATTCGCGCGCACCTTGTGTGCCGCCTTCAAACGGGCTGCCCAATGCGGCGGCTAAGTTGCGTGCATCGGTGGTTTGGCTGTTGCTCAACAATCCGCGTACGCGGCGCCATGCGTCGTTGCTGTTCAGACGACCTGCCGATGCCGCGCTTTCGATCAAACGGGTACAACCCGCAGGCAGCTTGTTGGTAACGCGCACAAGCTCTGCCGCCATGTTGTAGCTGCCGCTGCTCAGTTCAGCATAGCATTGCACTTCCTGTACCCGGCCCGCCGCATTCAGCTTTTTGTTTTCTTGGCGGAACACATCCCATTGTCCGCGCGCGCCGAGGCTTTTGAGCCATTCGTTGCGGACGGTTTCAGCCATCGCGCTGTCGCCCGCCTGCGCCAAGAATTGTTGCACCCACATATCGTCGCCGCGTTTGGCAGCGTCCAGCGCGCCTTGATATTGACCGTAATCGGACAATACTTTGGATTCGCCTTCGGCGCGGCGGGCGGGGATGGAAGCGGGTTCGGTCAGGGAAGAGCCGGGCTCTTTGGATGAAGTCGCGTCGTTTTCGGAGGCACACGCCGACAAAATCGCGGCGGCAATCAGGCTGAGCGAGAGGGAAAATATGCGTTGTGCGTTCATTACTTGCCGTATCTTTATTAGAATCAATTAGAACCGTATTCTAAACGATTTGGCGGCATTATCCGAATCTGAAACCGATATTTACATTAACCGCGTAATCAGGGACAACAAAAGGTCGTCTGAAAAGCGGAATGGCTGTTTCAGACGACCTTTGAGGCATGGGCAAAGTTTACATGCAGCCTTCGTTTTGCAGCAGGGTAAACAGGGGAACGCCGTTTTCGCGGATTTTGCTGCCGCCGATCAAGTCCGTAAATTCCAAAATCGCCGCCGCTTCAACAACTTCGCCGCCGAGTTTGCGGATTAATTCCACGCCTGCGAGCATGGTGCCGCCGGTTGCGACCAGGTCATCGACCAGCAGCACGCGCGCGCCGGGTTTGACCGCGTCTTTGTGGATTTCGACCGTCGCTTCGCCGTATTCCAGCGCGTAGCTTTGCGAAATCGTATCAAAAGGCAGCTTGCCCTTTTTGCGGATGGGGACGAAGCCGACGTTCAACTGATATGCCAACGCCGCGCCGATGATGAAGCCGCGTGCGTCCAAGCCTGCCACGACATCGATTTTCTGACCCATATAGCGATAGACCAGCAAGTCCACCAAAAGGCGGAAATATTCCGCGCTTTGAAGCACCGGTGTAATGTCGTGAAATAAAATGCCTTTTTGCGGCCAGTTTTCGATTTTGCGGATTTTGTCCGCCAATGCGGCGACGCCCATCGCCTCAGGATGAACCAACATTTTGCGTGTTCCCAAATGAAAAGTTTTTAACACGATATTGTAGCCGTCAGCCCGTCGGTTGCCAAATCCATCGGGGCTGAAAGGTCGTCTGAACATGAAATTACACGCCCCGTATGCTACAATCAACAGATAATCCCATCGGTACCGACATCATGAAACCCCATAAAAAAGGCAATATTTTCATCATTTCCGCCGCTTCCGGCACGGGCAAGACCACGCTGGTTTCCCGTCTTTTGAAAAACAACGCCGATTTGCGCGTCTCTGTATCGCACACCACCCGCCAGCCGCGCGAAGGCGAGCAGCACGGCGTACATTATCATTTTGTTCCCAAAGAGGAATTTGAGTCTTTAATCAAACAAAAAGCCTTCCTCGAACACGCAAACGTTTTCGGCAATTATTACGGAACCAGCATTGCAGGGGTCAATTCCCTTAGCGAAGAGGGTTACGATGTGATTTTGGAAATTGACGTGCAAGGCGCGGCGCAGGTACGCAAATCCCTGCCCGAAGCGAGCAGCATCTTCATCCTGCCGCCTTCGTTCGAAGTCCTTGCCGAACGCCTTATCGGGCGCGGCACCGACAGCGAGGAAGTCATCCAAACCCGCCTCTCCAAAGCGCGTCACGAAATCGAACAATCCGTCCTGTTTGACTATATCGTCGTCAACGATGATTTGGACAGGGCAGAAGCCGATTTGCTCCACATCATCAAAGCAGGTCGTCTGAAAAAATCTTCCCAGCAAGGATTTATCTCAAACCTGTTGGAAAATTCCTGAAAAACAGCGAAAATACGCATTTACATTCCATCACAAATTAATAGAAAGAAAGCAAACAAATGGCCCGTATCACCACTGAAGACTGCACAGGCAAAATCCCCAATCATTTCGACCTGACCCTCGTCGCCGCCCGCCGCGCGCGCCAGCTTGAAAACGGCAACGCCCCTATGGTTGACGACATCCGCAACAACAAACCGACCGTTACCGCCCTGCGCGAAATCGCCGCCGGTCAAATCGGTACCGAACTGCTGACCCGCAACAAATAATACCGGCAGGCAAAACCTGCCCAACCGCCGCGCGGATTGTATCGGCGCGACATCCGACCGATACAGTCTGACGGCTCAAAACAAAACACACACCGAAGGCCGTCTGAAATGCCCGCCCCCCAGCCTACTGCCCCCTACGACGCGCTGACTGCCGAAGCACGCGAACTTTTGTTCCGCACCGCCTCCTATCTCAGCCCATCCGAACAGGCCGAGCTTGAAAAAGCCGTAGCCTACGCCTTTCACGCCCATGACGGACAAACCCGTAAAAGCGGCGAACCCTACATTACCCACCCCCTTGCCGTCGCCACGCAACTTGCATTGTGGCACATGGACATACAAGGCTTGTGCGCGGGCGTGATGCACGACGTACTCGAAGACACGGGCGTATCCAAAATCGAAATGGCGGCAGAATTCGGCGAAACCATCTCCGAGATGGTGGACGGGCTTTCCAAACTCGAAAAACTCAAATTTGAAGATCATGCCGAGCATCAGGCGGAAAGTTTCCGCAAGCTCATCCTCGCCATGACCAAAGACGTGCGCGTGATCGTCGTCAAACTCGCCGACCGCCTGCACAATATGCGCACGCTCGGCTCCATGCGTCCCGACAAACGCCGCCGCATCGCCAAAGAAACCCTCGAAATCTACGCCCAAATCGCCAACCGCATCGGCTTGAACAACGCCTACCAAGAGCTTCAGGATTTATCGTTTCAAAACCTCCACCCGAACCGCTACGAAACCCTTAAAAAAGCGATGGACAACAGCCGCAAAAACCGCCGCGACGTCGTCGGTAAAGTTTTGCGCGCCTTCAGTCAGCGTTTGGTCGGCGCGAACATCGAAGCCAAAATCAAAGGTCGGGAAAAAAACCTGTACAGCATCCATCAAAAAATGTTGGCAAAAAAATTGCGCTTTGCCGAAGTCATGGACATTTACGGCTTCCGCGTCATCGTCAATAGCATTCCCGCGTGTTACGCCGCACTGGGCGCGCTGCACAATCTCTATCAGCCCAAACCCGGCCGCTTCAAAGACTATATCGCCATCCCGAAAAGCAACGGCTACCAAAGCCTGCACACGACCCTGGTCGGCCCATACGGCTTGCCCATTGAAGTCCAAATCCGCACGCGCGAAATGGATGCCGTAGCCGAAGGCGGCATCGCCGGTCACTGGATATACAAATCCGGCGAAAACACCGTCGATCAAGCCGTCCTCCATACCAACCAATGGCTCAAAAACATCCTCGATTTGCAAGCCAGCAGCGCGAACGCCATCGAATTCCTCGAACACGTCAAAGTCGACCTGTTCCCCAACGAAGTCTATATCCTGACACCCAAAGGCAAAATCCTCACCCTGCCTAAAGGATCGACGCCCATAGACTTCGCCTACGCCGTTCACACCGACATCGGCCACAAAACCGTCGCCGCCCGCATCAACAACACCATGATGCCCCTGCGCACCAAACTCAAAACCGGCGATTCCGTTGAAATCATCACATCCGAACACGCCAAGCCCAATCCGGCATGGCTGAATTTCACCGTTTCCAGCCGTGCGCGCAGCGCCATCCGCCAATACGTCAAAAACCTCAACCGTCACGACGCCATCATCCTCGGCGAAAACCTCCTGCAAAAAGCCCTGTCCAGCCTGTTGCCCAAAGACGTATTGCTTTCAGACGACCTCAAAGAAAAATACCTCGCCGACCTCAACGACAAACAAACCTCGTTTGAAGAAGTCCTCTACAACGTCGGCATGGGGCATACCCTGCCCGTGTACGTCGCCATGCACATCGCCGAACTGGCAGGGCAGCACTTCGGCAGCGAAGTCAAACTCAGCCCCATCAAAGTCAACGACCAAGAAACCGGCCGCATCCATTTTGCCGAATGTTGCCACCCCGTCCCGGGCGATTCCGTCCGCGCCCTTTTGGTCAAAGACAAAGGCATGATTATCCACCGCGATACCTGTCCGACCCTGCTCAAATCCGACCCCGAACAGCAGCTTGATGCGAACTGGGAAGGCATAGGCAGCCATACCTACCGCACCGGACTCAGTATCCAATCCGAAGACGCCCACGGCCTGCTCGCCCTTATGGCGCAAGCCATCTCTAACTCTGGCGCGGATATCGAGTCCGTCGAAACCCCCAACAAAGCGCTGGCAGGTACGGAAGGCTTTGTCGAATTCAAGTTCATCATTAAAGTGAAGGACTTGGCGCAAATCAACCAAATTATTCACAACCTGCACGCCATTCCCCAAGTGCGCAAAGTGGTTCGAAGCTAACGGGACGGTATCGATTTAAATTGAATCTGCTCTAAAACATAAAAAGGTCGTCTGAAAACCCGTATTTCAGGTTTTCAGACGACCTTTTTAAACCTCATCGTTTACCGTTCGGCGGCGCTGCTTCTTTCGGCTTGCTCTTCTGCCGCTTCATACGCTTCCACAATTTTCTGAACCAGCGGATGGCGGACGACGTCTTCGCTGGTGAAGGTGTGGAAATACAGCCCTTCTACGTCGCGCAGTTTTTCGCGGGCGTCTTTCAAGCCGGATTTGATGTTGCGCGGGAGGTCGATTTGGCTGATGTCGCCGGTAATAACGGCTTTTGCGCCGAAGCCGATGCGGGTCAGAAACATTTTCATCTGTTCGGGCGTGGTGTTTTGCGCTTCGTCCAGAATCACATACGCGCCGTTGAGCGTGCGGCCGCGCATGTAGGCGAGCGGGGCGATTTCAATCAGGCCTTTTTCCATCAGTTTGGTCACGCGGTCGAAGCCCATCAGATCGTAGAGCGCGTCGTAGAGCGGGCGCAGGTAGGGGTCGACTTTTTGCGCCAAGTCGCCGGGCAGGAAGCCGAGTTTTTCGCCTGCTTCGACGGCGGGGCGGACAAGGACGATGCGTTCGATTTGGTGTTTTTCCATGGCATCGACGGCTGCGGCGACGGCGAGATAGGTTTTGCCCGTACCCGCGGGGCCCAACCCGAAGACGACGTCGTGGTTTAACAAGGCGCGGATGTAGCCGTTTTGGCGCGGGGTGCGCCCACCTATACTGCCGCGTTTGGTGCGGAAATAATATTGTTGGTCGTGATGCTTTTCTTCGTGTTTGTTGTCAGCGGTTTTGGCTTCGACGGCGGCGAGGCGGATGGCGTTGTCGTCCAGATCACCTTGTTCGGCGGCTTCGGCGAGCGCGAGCAAGGCGCGGCGGCCGGCGTGGGCGAGTTCGCCCATGAAGGTGAAGTGTTCGAAGCGGCGGCTGATTTGGATATCGAGGGCTTTGCCCAGTGCTTCGAGGTTGCCGTCGAGCGCGCCGCAGAGGCGTTGGAGGACGGTGTTGTCGATGTCTTCAAATTGAAGATGGACGGTATGGGTCATATCTTGTTTCCATGATGATTAAAGGTCGTCTGAAAGGTGCGGGATGCTTTTCAGACGACCTTTCGGTGTTATTTGTTTTGCGCTTGTTCGCGAAGCTCGCGGCGCAGGATTTTGCCGACGTTGGACTTGGGCAATTCGTCGCGGAACTCGATGTCTTTCGGCACTTTATAAGCTGTCAGCTCGGTACGGCAGAATTCGATGAGTTCTTCTTTGGTCAGGCTCGGGTCTTTTTTGACGACGAAGACTTTGAGGGCTTCGCCTGTTTTTTCGTTGGGCACGCCGATACAGGCGACTTCCATGACTTTATCGTTGTGTGAAATAACTTCTTCGATTTCGTTCGGATAAACGTTGAAACCGGAAACGACGATGAGGTCTTTTTTGCGGTCAACCAGTTTCAGCCAGCCTTTTTCGTCCATCACGGCGATGTCGCCGGTTTCCAAAAAGCCGCGCGCATCTATGGTTTTGGCGGTTTCTTCGGGACGGTTCCAATAGCCTTTCATCACTTGCGGGCCGCGCACCCAAAGTTCGCCCGGCTGTCCGACGCCGACTTCTTTACCGTCCGCATCGCGCAATTCGACTTCGGTGGAGGGAACGGGCAATCCGATGCCGCCGCTGTACGCTTCGATATTGAGCGGGTTGCAGCACACGCCGGGACTGGCTTCGGTCAGGCCGTAGGCTTCGACGATGGGCGTACCGGTAATTTTTTTCCATTTTTCGGCGACGGCTTTTTGAGTCGCCATGCCGCCGCCCAAAGTCAGGCGCAGATTGGAGAAATCGACGGCGGCGAAATCGGGTTGGTTGACCATTCCGTTAAACAAGGTGTTCACGCCGATGAAGACGCTGATGCGCTCTTTTTTGAGTTCGCCGATAAAGCCTTTCATATCGCGCGGGTTGGTAATCAGGATGATTTTGGAACCGGCGTTGGTAAAAATCATCAGGTTCACCGTCAGGGCGAAGATGTGGTAAAGCGGCAACGCGGCGATGACGGTTTCTTTGCCTTCGCGCAGTTGGTTTTTAATCCATTCTTTCGCCTGAAGCATATTGGCGCAGATGTTGCCGTGGCTGAGGATTGCGCCTTTTGCCACACCGGTCGTGCCGCCCGTGTATTGCAACAGCGCGGTATCTTCGCGGGTCAGGGTAACGGGGCGGAAGGTATGCGCTGCACCTTCTTTCAGGGTCGTCTGAAAAGGGATGGCGCCGGAAATACGGTATTCGGGCACCATTTTTTTGATTTTGCGCAGCACGAAATTCATCAGCGTGCCTTTGAAGAAGCCGAACATTTCTCCGACAGAGGCGACGATGACGTGTTTGATTTGCGTGCGCGGCAGCACCAGCTCCAACGTGTTGGCAAAATTTTCCAAAACGATGATGGTGGTCGCGCCGCTGTCTTTCAACTGATGTTCCAGCTCGCGCGGGGTGTAGAGCGGGTTGGTGTTTACCGCCACCAGCCCCGCCTGCAGGATGCCGAAAAGCGCAATCGGGTATTGCAGCAGGTTGGGCAGCATAACCGCCACGCGCTCGCCGCGCGGCAGCTTCAGGACGTTTTGCAGATAGGAGGCGAAATTTTCCGCCAGCTTGCCGACTTCGGCGTAAGTGAGCGTTTTGCCCATGTTTTGAAACGCGGGTTGATGCGCGAATTTTTCAACGCTTTGACGGAATACGTCGCTGATAGAGCTGTATTGCGTGATGTCGATTTCGGCATTGACGCCTTGTTCGTAGCTGTTGAGCCAGAGTTTTTCCATATAAATAATCTTATTTCGTTGGTTTTATGGTTGTCTTGAGGTCGTCTGAAAAGGCGGGAGCAAACCTGCCGCAGTAGTTTTCAGACGACCTTTTGTTTTTTTTAATCAAGCGGTAATAATGACGGGCTTGTCGGTAGACATGATAATGCCGCCGCCCAAGCAGACATCGCCGTCGTACAGTACGGCGGATTGACCGGGCGTTACCGCCCATTGCGGTTCATCGAACACAAGCTCGACCGTGTCATCATCGAGATAACGCAATTCGCAGGGCGCATCCGCCATGCGGTAGCGGGTTTTGCAGGTGTAGCGCCCTTCTTTCGGGCGTGCGGGCAGGGTGAAACTCAAATCGTTCATGATGAGGCTGCGGGTATAGAGCAGCGGATGGTCATGACCTTGTACGACGATGAGTTCGTTTTTTGTCAAATCCTTCGCAGCGACAAACCACGGCTCGCCCGCGCCGCCGATGCCCAATCCTTTGCGCTGTCCGAGCGTGTAGAACATCAGTCCGACGTGTTCACCGACGGTTTTGCCTTCGGGCGTCACCATTTTGCCGTTGTTGGTCGGCAGGTATTTTTGCAGGAACTCGCGAAACGGACGTTCGCCGATGAAGCAGATGCCGGTACTGTCTTTTTTGGCGGCCGTCGGCAAATTGAATTCGGTGGCAAGGCGGCGGACTTCAGGTTTTTCCAAACCGCCCAACGGAAAAATCGCGCGCTCGAGTTGGAAAGGCTTGAGGCGGTAGAGGAAATAGCTTTGGTCTTTATTTTGATCCAAACCTTTAAGCAGATAATGAGTGCCGTTGCGGACTTCTTTGCGCGCATAATGCCCTGTGGCAATGGTATCCGCGCCCTGCTCTATGGCATAGTCCAAAAAGCATTTGAATTTGATTTCGGCGTTACACAACACATCCGGATTCGGCGTGCGTCCCGCGCTGTATTCCTTGAGAAAATAGGCGAATACGTTGTCTTTGTATTGGGCGGCAAAATTGACGATGTCGATGTCTATGCCGATAATGTCGGCGACGGCAATGGCATCGAAAGAGTCTTGCTTGATGCTGCAATATTCGTCATTGTCGTCGTCCTCCCAGTTTTGCATAAACACACCGCGCACTTGATAACCCTGCTGTTTGAGCAAGGCGGCGGTTACAGAGGAATCAACACCGCCGGAGAGTCCGACGATGATGTTTGAAGGTTGTTGAGTAATGTCCATAAAGAGGATATGGGTAGGAAACAGCGGTTTTTAAAGGCGGATTTTAGCACATTTTGATGAAGGGATAAGGAAGGCCCTAAAAGAGGAATGGCGTTCTGATGAATTTCATATTGCAAGTAATGATTGAATTTGCCCAACCCAAATAACAAAAAGGTCGTCTGAAAATGTTCAGACGACCTTTTGAGTTCAAACGATGAACAATTAGTGTTGATGCGCGCCACCGTGGTCATGGCCATGGCTGTGGTCCATACCAGATTGCGGTGCGGTTTTCACTTCCAGTTGTACGGTTTGAGGTTTGGCATTTTTGAATTTCAGGGTAACAGGTACTTTTTCGCCTTCTTTCAGCGGTTTTTTCAGACCCATGAACATAACGTGGTAGCTGCCCGGTTTCAGCTCGGTTACGCCTTTTGCCGCCAGCGGAACACCACCTTTGACTTCGCGCATGCGCATCACGCCGTTGTCGTTGACATGGGTATGCACTTCAACACGGTCGGCTACTGGGCTGCTGCCGCCGACCAAGAAGTCTTGTTTGGCTTCATCGTTGTGGATCTTCATGAACGCGCCGCCCATTTTCATGCCTTCGACGGTGGCACGCGCCCAACCGTCTTCAACGTGAACACCGGCTGCGGAAGCGGTGGATACCAAACCTGCTGCGATCAGGGTTGCCAATAATTTTTTCATGTATTGCTCCTTTATGATGAAATGGGTGGTTTTGTTGCGGCAAAAGCTTTCCGCGCGACATTGCATGTCGGTAATACTGTTCTTATCCTACATGCAATGGTCGTCTGAATGCTTTGACTCAGATTAAACAAAATGATTCAAATTAATTCATGAGAATTATTACTTAGTAAGTATAAATCATCTCAAAGTAAATTTAAACATACCCGCGCCACAATGCAATCGCCCACACGATACCCAACATCGTCAAAGCGAGCAATTGCGCAGCGGAGCCGGCATCTTTGGCACGTTTTGCCAATTCGTGTTTTTCGGTGGAAGTGTGGTCAACGGCGGCTTCAACGGCGGTGTTGAACAATTCGGTAATCAGCGAAACAAACGACGCAATAATCAGCAGCATTTTGGTCGCGGAGTCGAAATTGAGGATGAAGGTCAAGACAATCAAAATCAGGTTCAGCCACAATACTTGGCGGAACGCGCTTTCATAGCGGTAGGCGGCGGCAATCCCGTCTTTGGAATAGCCGAATGCGTTGACGATGCGTTTGATGCCGCTTTTGCCTTTTTTATCGGCAGCGTAAGAAGATGGTTTCATAAGTAATGTTTGTATCAATATTTATATTTGTAAAAAGAGGCCGTCTGAAAACGAGCGCAGCGAGTTTCGCTAAAA
>NZ_KV814927.1:29670-60012 GCF_001814135.1 Neisseria sp. HMSC067H09
GAAAACGAGCGCAGCGAGTTTCGCTAAAACGAGTGAAGCGGGTTTCGCCAAAACGAGCGAAGCAGATTTTGCTAAAACGGATTCGGGTTTCAGACGACCTTTTGGGATTATTGTTTGGACCAAGCTTCGACAGCGTCGGCAAACATCGTGGCGACGTCGAAGTTTTTTTGTTTCATGATTTCTTGGAAACCGGTCGGGCTGGTCACGTTGACTTCGGTCAGATTGCTGCCGATGACGTCCAAACCCGCCAGCAGGATGCCGCGGCGTTTGAGTTCAGGGGCGAGGGTTTCGGCGATTTCTCGGTCGCGTTCGCTCAATTCCTGCGCCACGCCGCGTCCGCCTGCTGCAAGGTTGCCGCGTGTTTCGCCGTTTTGCGGAATACGCGCCAAAGCATAGGGGACGACTTCGCCGCCGATAATCAGGATACGTTTGTCGCCGTGGACGATTTCGGGAATGTAGCGTTGCGCCATGATGGTGCGGGAATCAAGCTGCATCAGGGTTTCGAGGATGCTGCCGATATTGGGGTCTTTTTCGGTCAGACGGAAAATACCCATACCGCCCATGCCGTCGAGCGGTTTGATGATGATGTCGCCGTGTTCTTTCAAAAATGCACGAACGTCGGCGGAACGGGTCGTGACCAGCGTAGGCGCGGTGAACTGGCTGAAATTCAAAATCGCCAGTTTTTCATTGAAGTCGCGCATCGCCTGTCCGCTGTTAAAGACTTTCGCACCCTGCTGTTCCGCCAGCGTCAGGAATTGGGTGGCGTAGAGGTATTGCATATCGAACGGCGGGTCGGTGCGCATAATGACGGCATCGAAGTTTTTCAAGGTCGTCTGAACTTTGTCTGCCGCTTTAAACCATTCATGGTCATCGTCGCTTTTTGCACCGAGAAACTCAAACGGCGCAGCCTGAGCCGTCACCAATCCTTGCTGTACGGACAATTCGCCGCTCAAGGTATGGAAAAGCTGCCAGCCGCGTTTTGCCATCTCACGCATCATGGCGTAGGTGGTGTCTTTATAGGTTTTGAAACTTGCCATCGGATCGGCAATAAACAGGACTTTCATGGGAACTTCCTTATAAACAAACGACGTAATCATACCTTGTATTGAGGTCGTCTGAAAGGGCGCGGGCAGTTTGGTAAAGAGGTCGTCTGAAAAGCGGTTTGTGAATGGTTACACAAACTTCCTTTTCAGACGACCTCTCCGATTCTGCGTTTAAGCGGCGGCAAGGCTGATTAACTCTGCTGCATGGCTGCGGGTCGTGTCGGTAATGATTTCGCCGCCAAGCATACGGGCGATTTCTTCGATACGCTGCTGATGGTCCAACACGCTGATTTCGCTGACAGTTTGTTCGCCTTCGCTGTGTTTGCGCACCTGCCAATGGTTTTCACCGCAGGAAGCGACTTGCGGAAGGTGGGTCACGGCGAGCACCTGATGTTTTTTACCCAAAGCACGCAGGGCCTTGCCGACCATTTCAGCCACACCGCCGCCGATACCGGTATCGACTTCGTCAAAAATCAGTGTGGGGACTTGCGTGTATTGGCTGGTGACCACCTGCAAGGCAAGGCTGATGCGGGCAAGTTCGCCGCCGGACGCGACTTTGCTCAGCGGACGGGACGGATTGCCTTTGTTGGCGGCAACTTGAAACTGCACCTGCTCCAAACCGTGCGCCGTGGGGGAAGACGGCAGCAGGACGATGTCGAAACGCGCGCCTTTCATGGCGAGATGCTGCATATGTCCGGTCGTTTCCTCGCCCAACCTGCCCGCCGCCTGATGGCGCATGGCGGAAAGAACATGAGCGGCCTCCTGATATTCGGCAAGGTTGCGGGCAACGGTTTGCGTCAACGCTTCCAAATCGGCAGCGGCTTGCAGACTTTGCAGGCGCTCGTCGATTTCAGCCAGCTTTTGCGGCAGGGCTTCAGGCTCGATGCGGTATTTCCGCGCCATCCCCATCAGCTCGCCCATGCGCTGTTCCTGAGCCGCCAACTCGTTGGGATCGATGTCGCTGCGGCCTGCAACGTCGCGCATATTGGCACTGATTTCGCCCAATTCGGCTTCAATGCTCGCCAGCATATTCAGGCTTTCGGCAAAGCGCGGCTCGATGTTTTGCAGATTGGTCAATAATTTTTGGCATTGATAAATTTGACGTTGGATGCCGTTGTCGCCATCAATGTAGTCGCCGACTTCTTCTGCGGATTGCAACAGTTCGGCAGAATGGGCAAGGCTGTCGTGGCTTTGACTGAGGGCTTCCCATTCGCCTTGTTTGACGTCCAACTGGTTCAATTCGTTGAACTGCCATTCCAAACGCTCACGCTCGATAATGATGGTCTCGGCGTGTTCCTGCGCCTCTTGGAGGGCTTTTTTCGCATTTACCCAGTTTTGATAAAGCTGTCTGACGGTTTCCGCCTGCGCCTTACTACCTGCAAATGCGTCCAACAATTCGCGCTGGGCGGATTCTTGATTGAGGGAATGGTGGGCGTTTTGCCCGTGGATGTCGATAAGCTGCCCGCCGACGGCTTTAAGCTGCGCCAGTGTGGCTGCCTGATTGTTGATAAAGCTGCGGCTTTTCCCTTTGGCATCGATGATGCGGCGGATGCTGAGTTCTTCCGCGTCTTCGTCCAAAAAACCCTGTTCCTGCAATTGGGCTTTGAGATCGGGCAAAAGGCTGATGTCGAACAATGCCGACAACTGCGCTTCCTTCGCACCGCTGCGGACTTGGCTGTAATCAGCCTTATCGCCCAACAAAAGCCCGATTGCGTCCAACGTAATCGATTTACCCGCGCCCGTTTCGCCGGTCAAGACGGTAAAACCGCTTTGGAAATCCAGATTGAGGTTTTCAACAATGACAAAATCGCGTAGGGAAAGTGCCAACAGCATGGTAGTATTCCTTAGTAAATCGACCGCACATCGACGGCTAACTTTAGATATGCTGATTATAACTAAGATTTTTTATAGCTTGAATAAGATTTTCTATATTTATTCAAATTTTTCTTATTGAAATTTTATACATTTGATTTTTATTATTTTATTTACAACACCTTCCAAATAGATCGTCTGAAAACAGTCGGCAACAAAAAAACCTGCCGAAAACGGCAGGTTTTTTTATCGGATGACTCGCTTATTACAGACCGCTCAAACGGGCGGTGTCGTGTGCAATCATCAATTCTTCGTTGGTCGGGATAACAACGGCGACGGCTGCGCTGTCGGCAGTCGTAATCACGCCGGCGTTACCGAAGCGGGCTTTCAGGTTGGCTTCGTGGTCGGCTTTCAGACCGAGGAAGCCCAAGTAGCCGAGTACGCGCTCGCGGATGATGTCGGAGTTTTCGCCGATACCGCCGGTGAAGACGAGTACGTCCAGACCGCCGGCTGCCACAGCCATGCTGCCGATGTATTTGGCGAGGCGGTAGATGAAGACGTCCAGGGCGAGTTTCGCGCCGGGATGACCTTTGCCGGATTCTTCTTCGATGGTACGGCAGTCGTTGGACAGGCCGGACAAGCCGAGCAGGCCGGATTTTTTGTTTAGCATGTCGGTGATTTGGGTGATGGTCATGTTGGCGTTTTCAGCGAGGAAGCCGAAGACTGCGGGATCGATGTCGCCGCTGCGCGTACCCATCACAAGGCCTTCCAGCGGGGTCAGGCCCATGCTGGTATCGCGTGATTCGCCGTTGGCGACGGCGGTAATGGACGCGCCGTTACCCAAGTGGGCAATCACCATGCGCAGGTCTTTTTTGTCTTTGCCGAGGAAGCGTGCGGTTTCGTCGGCAACGAAACGGTAGCTGGTACCGTGTGCGCCGTAGCGGCGCAAGCCGTATTTTTCATACAGTTCATGCGGAATCGCGTATGTGTAGGCGTGTTCCGGCATGGTTTGGTGGAAGGCGGTGTCGAACACGACAACGTTGGGCAGGCCTTTGAAAATGCTTTGTGCGGCACGCAGACCCAAGAGGTGCGCGGGGTTGTGCAGTGGGGCGAGCGGGATACATTTTTCGATGCCGGCGATGACTTCGTCGTCAACGAGGATGGATTCGCTGTACAGTTCGCCGCCGCTGACAACGCGGTGACCGATGGCGCCGATGCGGCTGTCGAGGCCGTGGGCTTTGAGTTCCTCCATCAGGGCTTCAACTGCGCCGGTGTGGTCGGGCTTGGCGGACAGGTCGACTTTGTGTTTTTCGCCGTTTACTTTGAACGTGATGTAAGCGTCGGGCAGGTTGAGTTTTTCGGCAAGGCAGCTGAGCAGGACTTCGCCGCTGTCGTTATCCAGCACGGCGCCTTTGAGGGATGAGCTGCCGCAGTTCAAAACTAAGATGAGTTTTTGGGTCATTTGTTGTGGCTCCTGGATGTTTCAGACGACCTGTGCGGGCAGTATCGGCAATCTGTTCTTTGTCGTGGATATACCGCCAAACATCTTCCACAGACATAGTGGATGCGCTTGAGGTTCGAGCCGGGCGTCTGCGCGGCAGGCCGTATCGGTTGATGGCGTAAAATCTATGAAAGAAAAATGACCGCTACATTCGGAATGGGGCAACTTTATGAATATTGCTTTCCGTGTGGTTTCTGCCGCCGCCGGTTGAACGGGGTCGTCTGAAATCGGTTGATGAATGTAAACCGCGCTATTCTAGCAAAAAACGGGGGCGGCTGCTTGGCTTAATGCTTGACTTGGAGCAGGCGGAAAGCGATAAAGGAAGATATTGATGTTTAAAGGGAAACGGTTTGTTTTCAGACGACCTGTCGAACGCGGGGGCGTAAAGCCCTTTGCAGGGGCGTGTCAAACTGTTACATTTAGAAAGTTTTTGTATTCACTATGTCGTCTGAAAACAGCGGCAGCCTTTTAAGATTCTTTGATATGCACTATTTCAGTATCCATACGCAACAAGGCGCCCATGTGGGCTTTTTCATCATGCTGCCGGATGACGAATCCGAAACGCAGCCGAAGAGCGGGCGTTTCGCCGTCAAGCTGCAAAGTGAAGAAGGCGCGGCGGCGGAGGTTTTGGCGCCTTTCGGGCAAACCGAGATTCCGCAATATTGGCGCATCGTGAAAGACCGTATCGAGCTGTTTTTTGACGACGCCCCCGTCGGCTCGCTGCGCAACGAATATCTGACCGTATCGGGACAGACTTTTGTCTTAACCGATTTGACCGGAGCGATGTGATGGAAAGTATGTTTATCTTAGTGCCCATCAGCATTATTTTGGCGTTTGCCATCGGCTATTTTTTCTGGTGGTCGGGCAAAAACGGACAGTTTGACGATCTCGAAGGACCGGCACACCGCATCCTGATGGACGACGATTCCACCGACAAGCTGCTTGAAAACGAAATAGAAATAGAAAAAGAAGAACAAGAATCCGAAAAATGAGCCTCAAAAAAGACAATCTGAATTTCCCGACCAGCCGCCGTTTCGCCCCATTATTCGGCACACAGTTTCTGGGCGCGTTCAACGACAATATGTTCAAAACCGCGCTGTTTGTGATGATCAGCTTCTACGGTTTGGGCAAAAACAACTTCCTGCCCGCCAGCCAAATGCTGAACTTGGGTGCGTTGCTGTTTATCCTGCCCTATTTCCTGTTTTCCGCGCTGTCGGGACAACTGAGCACCAAATTCGACAAAGCCGTCTTGGCGCGATGGATCAAAGTATTGGAAATCGTCATCATGGCGGTGGCGGCGTTCGGCTTCTATATCCAGTCCGCCCCGCTGCTCTTGATCTGCCTGTTTTGCATGGGCGCGCAATCGACGCTGTTCGGCCCGCTGAAATACGCCATCCTGCCCGATTACCTCAACGACAAAGAGCTGATTATGGGCAACAGCCTGATCGAATCGGGAACGTTCATCGCCATTTTGTTCGGTCAGATTTTAGGCACGTCCGTCGCAGGCTTGCCGCCCTCCGTCGTCGGCATCTTAGTATTGCTCGTCGCCATCGGCGGCACGCTGACCAGCTTCTTCATGCCTAACGTCCCCGCCAAAGCCCCCAACACGAAAATCGAATGGAACATCGTCAAAGGTACGCACGCGCTCCTGCGCGAAACCGCCCAATATGATTCCGTTTTCACATCCATCATCGGCATATCATGGTTTTGGTTTATTGGCTCGGTTTACACCACCCAACTGCCGACTTTCACGCAAATCCATTTGGGCGGCAACGACAACGTCTTCAACCTCATGCTCGCCCTATTCTCCATCGGCATCGCCGCCGGCTCGGTGTTGTGTGCCAAACTCAGCCACGAACGCCTGCTCTTAGGCTTGGTAACCGTCGGCACGACGGGTTTGACCGTATTCGGCTTGATTTTGGTATGGCTGACCCAAGGGCAACGCTTTACCGAACTCAACGGCATCACCTGGTTCCTGTCGCAAGGCATGGCGTATCCCGTCATGCTCGTCATGACGCTAATCGGCTTCTTCGGCGGCTTCTTCTCCGTCCCGCTCTACACTTGGCTGCAAACCGCCAGCAGCGAATCCTTCCGCGCCCACGCCGTCGCCGCCAACAACATCATCAATGGCGTGTTCATGGTATCGGCTGCCATTTTAAGCGCGGTACTCTTGATGCTGTTCGACAGCATTTCCCTGCTTTACCTGATCGTCGCCATCGGCAATATCCCCTTGATTGTTTACCTGATCCAGCGCGAACCCCGTTTCTTAAACGATATGGGCAAGATATTTCACAATATCGGCAAACGGTAAGCCTAAGCTTAAAAAAGGTCGTCTGAAAACGGGAATCCCATTTTCAGACGACCTTTTACTTATCTAGTGCTTATGCCTCAACCGGCTTTAAAACCAAGCTGCAGTTTCCGTTTTTCACTTGTAACAGCAAATCAATATTGGGATGCTTGCCCGGATTGGCTTGCGCATCGGCAACGTGTTCGGCAAACCAATCCAAACCCTGTGCAGCGGCGGCGGCATCGAGTTTGCCGCCGAAATTCAATGCCAAAGCGTTGTAGAGTTTCAGCGAGCCTTGCTTGCCGGGCGCGTTGGGGATGTGATGGACGGCTTTGCCTTGTGCGTCGAGGATGTCGAGTCCGCTCAAATGACCGATGTCGGGCATGGCGGCGAGGTTGTCTTGGAAGCTCATGGTTGTCCTTTCTAACATGGGATTTTCAACGAAAAATACCTTGTATAGTGGATTAACTTTAAACCAGTACGGCGTTGCCTCGCCTTTGCTCAAAGAGAACGATTCTCTAAGGTGCTGAGGCACCAAGTGAATCGGTTCCGTACTATATGCACTGTCTGCAGCTTCGTCGCCTTGTCCTGATTTAAATTTAATTCACTATAAAAAAGGTCGTCTGAAACCCATACATTCAGTTTCAGACGACCTCAAATCACGAATCAGCGCGTACCGAAAATCTTATCGCCCGCATCGCCCAAGCCGGGGATGATGTAGCCGTTTTCGTTCAAATGGCTGTCGAGGGCGGCGGTGTAGATGGTAACGTCGGGATGCGCTTCATTGACGGCTTTGACGCCTTCGGGCGCGGCAACGAGTACCAACGCCTTGATATTTTTGCAACCTTTCGCCTTCAACAGGTCAATAGTGGCCACCATAGAGCCGCCGGTCGCGAGCATGGGGTCGATAATCAGCGCGGGGCGTTCGTCCATGCTGTCCACGAATTTTTCAAAATAGGAAACGGGTTTGAGCGTTTCTTCGTCGCGCTGCAATCCGACCACGCTGATTTTGGCAGTCGGAATCAGGTCGAGCACGCCGTCGAGCATACCCAAACCGGCACGCAAAATCGGCACGACGGTCAAGGTTTTGCCCTTGATGCGGTCACCTTCGATTTGACCGCACCAGCCGTCGATAATGTATTTTTCAATTTCAAAATCACGGCTGGCTTCGTAAGCCATCAGGCGCGCCAGCTCGGTAGTGAGGGTGCGGAATTTGTAAGTGCTGCAATCGGCCTCGCGCATGAGCGTGAGTTTGTGGCGGACAAGGGGGTGATTGATAACGGTTACGTTCATTTGGCAGGCTTCGGATTGTTTTTGAATGGGTGTGATTATACTTTTTTTTGAATATTCGGAAAAGCAGGCAGAACACGGCAAAAGGTCGTCTGAAAAATTTTTCAGACGACCTTTTGCTATATTTCATCAGGCTTTCAGCAAATCTTGCAATTCGCCGGCTTCAAACATTTCCATCAAAATATCGGAACCGCCGACAAATTCCCCGTTGACGTAAAGTTGGGGGATGGTCGGCCAATCACTGTATTCCTTAATACCTTGGCGGACGGCATCGTTTTCCAAAACATTAACGGTTACATAATCGGTGCAACCTGCGGCATTAAGAATTTGAACGGCACGGGATGAGAAACCGCATTGCGGGAACTGCTTCGTGCCTTTCATAAACAAAACAACACGGTGAGTGGTAACAACTTCTTTAATTTGGTCATGAATAGAGGTCATGGTGTGGTATTCCTTACTGACATAGTCGGTTAATCGGGAGTTGCGCCATTATACGCAAATTAATGCGATTGGTGTCGGATGTTTGAAGAAGGCTTCCGAAACTCTGACACTGTTTTTTAGACAATCCCCCAGCTTGACAGAAACTGTCTAATCAAAGATAATCCCGCAATTCATTTGCAGCCGCATCGACGGCATATTTGGCACCAAGCCGACTTGTTAGGAGGTGATGTTTACATCACGGCGCGTATCCCGCCGGTCGCAAGACACCCGAGATACAAACAACCACTTTTTTACAAACCGCCCCTTTTATCCTTATCCCTTTCGGCGGTTTGAAACCAGAATTCAATTTAAAGGAAATAAAATGCCTGCAATCCGCGTTAAAGAGAACGAACCCTTCGAAGTAGCCATGCGCCGTTTCAAACGTGCCGTAGAAAAAACCGGTCTGTTGACCGAACTACGCGCCCGTGAAGCTTACGAAAAACCGACTACCGAGCGCAAACGCAAAAAAGCCGCAGCTGTAAAACGCCTGCAAAAACGCCTGCGCAGCCAACAACTGCCTCCTAAAATGTACTAAACATCAATTGCAGGTCTGCCCTGTGATGCCGAAACACACCGCAAGGCTTGACCTGCGGTGTGTTTTGTTTTTCAGACGACCTGTAAGGCAAGGGGTCATCTGAAAAATAGAGAATCCCCTAAGGCAGTATGTGCAATCCCATCTTCCATCTTTTCCTGAAAGTCATCCCATGAGCCTGAAAGCACAATTAACCGAAGACATGAAAACCGCGATGCGTGCCAAAGATCAAACTACGTTAAGCACCATCCGCCTCATCAATGCCGCCATCAAGCAATTCGAAGTGGACGAGCGCACCGAAGCCGATGACGGCAAAGTGATCGCCATCATCACCAAAATGGTCAAACAGCGCAAAGACAGCGCCAACATCTACACCGAAGCAGGCCGTCAGGACTTGGCGGACAAAGAAAATGCCGAAATCGAAATCTTGCACCACTACCTGCCGCAAATGATGCCTGCCGAAGAAATCCGCACTGCCGTGGAAACCGTTATTGCCATGACCGGGGCTTCCGGCATGGCTGACATGGGCAAAGCCATGGGCGTGTTGAAAATCCAGTTGGCGGGCAAAGCCGATATGGGTGAAGTCAATAAAATTCTCAAAGCTGCGCTGAATTCATAATTGAATACCGACCGCTTTGGACGGATTCAAGAACAACAAAAAGGTCGTCTGAAACCGAGATTTCGGGTTTCAGACGACCTTTTTCCTTCTACTGAACTGTTTTGTTTTTTAAACCGCTTCAGCTTCTTCCGCGAGGAAACCGCGCAGTTTTTGCATGGCTTTGGCTTCGATTTGACGGATGCGCTCGGCAGATACGCCGTATTCGGCTGCCAGCTCGTGCAGAGTCAATCCGCCATCGTCTTGCAGCCAGCGGCTTTCTACGATGCGGCGGCTGCGGTCGTCCAGTTGCGCCAATGCGTTTTGCAGACCTTCGGTTTGCAGGGCGTAGTGGGCTTGTTTGGACAGTTGGCGGCTGGGCTCGGCATCGTGGTCGGCAAGCCAGTCGATGGGGGCGAAGCTGTCTTCGTCATCGTTGTTGTCCGCCATGATGGCGATGTCGTGTCCAGTCATGCGTTGTTCCATTTCCATGACTTCGGACAATTTGACGCCCAAATCGTCAGCGATGTCTTGCGCTTCTTTCGGAGACAAGGCATTCAGGTTTTTACGCATACTGCGCAGATTGAAGAACAGTTTGCGTTGCGGTTTGGTGGTCGCTACGCGTACCAGTCGCCAGTTACGCAGGATAAATTCGTGGATTTCGGCCTTAATCCAGTGTACGGCGAATGAAAACAAGCGCGCGCCACGGCTGGGCTCGTAGCGTTTGACCGCTTTCATCAGTCCGATGTTGCCTTCTTGGATAAGGTCGGCTTGGTTCAGGCCATAGCCGTCGTAACCTCGTGCGATGGATACGACGACGCGCAAATGGGAAAGAATGAGTTGTTTGGCGGCGTTAAGGTCGCCTTTTTGCTGACGCTCCGCGAGTTGGCTTTCTTCTTCGGGCGTCAACATGGGAATGCTGTTGACGGTATGAATGTATTGCTCAAGGCTGCCGTTGCCGCTGTGGATGACGGGTAATGCAAAGGCGTTATTCATGAGAGTTGCTTTCCTTTATATGATGTAGAGACTATTGTTTACTTGTTGTTTGCCGTGCAGTATATCACTGCCTGTTGCCCTATCGTATGCTGTCAAATGCCTTTTTCTGTAAAAGACTGTTTGATAGGTGGATTTTCTTGCTTTTTGAAATTCGATTGATTTTGAAAATTTGACTGTTTTACTGGGAATAAGTTCAGTATATTACAAACATTCTTGTATGTAAATATTAAAATTCAAGAAAAACGGCCTTATGAAAAGACCGCTTTTTCAAACTCAATCTGCTTTTTTCCTGATTAAAAACAGTGTGATGGCAATGATTAACAATACTCCGATCAGCCACAGCGAACCGCCTGCCTTCATATAAGGGGTTTCGCCGACATAGCCTTTAATATGCCCTTCCAAGACGGCATCGGTATTGGGTTCGCTCTCGGCAATGATGCTGCCTTTGGGAGAAATAATGGCGGTCGCACCGGTATTGGTGGCACGGACCATATAGCGTCCAAGCTCCATCGCGCGGGCTTGGGATTGCTGGAGCTGTTGGTACATGGCGTTGGAATCGCCATACCACGCCATATTGCTGACGTTGGCAAGCAGCGTAGCGTTTTTGGCGGTAGCAATAAGTTCGTCGCCAAAGCCGTCTTCATAGCAGATGTTGAAGGCGACTTTTTGATCTTTCATCGTCAAGGGAGCCTGCCCCGCTCCGCCGCGACGGAAATCGGCAAGCGGCATATTCATCAGCTTGTACAACGGTTCGGTCAAAAAAGGCAGCGGTTTGTATTCGCCAAAGGGAACCAGATGATTCTTGGCGTAATACGGGAGGTCGTCTGAAATATCATCGTAGTCGCTCAAATTGATTACGGCGTTTTCGTATCCACTGCCGTCGGCTGTATATTGACCGATACCGACGGCCAACGCGCTGCCGTTCGTGCGCGCCTGCTCGGCAAACTGGGTCAGGATGTTTTCCGGCAAATCCTGACGCATCACGGGCAATGCGGTTTCCGGCAGGATAACGATGTCGGCAGATGTTTTGCTGATTTGACCGTAGTATTTCTGAATGGTGGGGACGACTTGTTCTTCATTCCATTTCAGACTCTGCTCGATATTGCCCTGCACGAGCGCGACGGTACTGGTGCTGCCGTCGGGTTTGGTAAAGTCGGTTTGCTGGGCGATATAGCCGACGGTACACAGCATGACAATCATGCACATCGGCAGCAGGCGCTGTTTCAGACGACCCGTATTGTCAATCAGCAACACCAGCCATGCGCTGATAAATGCCGTCGCAAGCGTAACCAGATGAATACCGCCCAAAGGTGCAAAACCGGCAAGCGGGCTTTCTTTGACGATTTGCGAATAGCCGATCGCACCCCAGCCGAAGCCGGTCAATAATCGTTCGCGGGCAAATTCCGCCAGCGTCCACAAAATCGGCAACACGATGCCAACCTTAACCCAGCGCGGCAGATGAAATTTCTTCCACAGCCAAAAACAGGCGGCAGGATACAGTGCAAGAAACGCAGGCAGCAGGAAAGTCAGCGGAATTGCGTATAAATTAGGCAAACCGGAGACATCGTGCAGCGCGGTATGTATCCAGTGAAACTGCGTCGTATAAGCAATCAGCCCAAACAGATAGGCGGTGGAAACAGCAAAGCGCGGACGCAGTTCAATCAGTCGGATCAATGCGCCAAACAGCAAGGGCATCAACCAAAAATGGTAATAAGGCGCGAAAGTCAACGGCGTGACGGCGGCAATCAGGATCACCAGCGGCCAGTACAGCACAGGATGCTGCCAATATTGTTCGAGTTTGCGGAAAATGTTCATTGCAGAGAAAAGAAAATAAGAGGTCGTCTGAAAATACAGCCTCAACAAAGTTGAACCATTTTCAGACGACGTATCGGTTGTTTAGTGTTTTTGAAACAGCTTCATCAAAGGCAGCGCAACAGCGCAGGCGACGGCGCCGGCAATCAGCCCGACGGCAAGGTTGGCAACATGCTCCATCAAGCCGCTGTCCCAATGTTGCGCGTGTAAGAAATCATGCAAAAAACCCAAGTTGTGGATAATCAAACCGCCGCCGACAAGGAACATGGCAAGCGTACCCACCACGCTCAAACCGCGCATGAACCAAGGCATAAAGGCAATCAAGCCCCGTCCGACCGTTTGGATGCCCGTGCTTTTTTGACGCATCAGCAGCATACCGAAGTCGTCGAGTTTGACGATAACGCCGACCAAACCGTACACAAAAGCGGTCATACCGATGCCGATTGCCGTCATCACCAGCGAACGGGTCATCAGATCGTATTTTTCAACCACGCCCAAAGCAATAATAATGATCTCGGCAGACAGAATGAAATCGGTACGAATTGCGCCTTTAATCTTGGTTTTTTCGTCCAGCGTTTCGACGACAGCTTCCTCGTCTTCATGCGCTTCGTGGCGGTGCAGAAACTTATGCAGCAGCTTTTCCACGCCCTCGAAACACAAATAAATCCCGCCTATCATCAATAAAGGCGTAATCAGCTTCGGCAAAAAGGCAGACAGCAGCAAAGCCAGCGGCACCAAAATCAGCTTGTTCACCAAAGAACCTTTCGCCACCGCCCAAATAATCGGCAGCTCGCGTTCCGCCGACACGCCGGTAACCTGATTTGCATTGAGTGCCAAATCATCGCCGACCACACCCGCCGTTTTCTTGGCGGCCATTTTGGTCATCAGGGCAACGTCGTCCAAGACAGCGGTAATATCGTCCAAAAGGGTGAAAAGCGAGGCAAATGCCATGATATATTTCCGAAAAGGGTCAGATTGAAGAAGCCGGCTATTATAACCGAGAAAGTATGACACCGAAGGCTTTCAGACGACCTTTAATGGAAATTAACGGAATTTGGCGGGAAAGTTGAAGCATTTTCGAAGGCGACTGCGCGATATGGACAACAATTCAAATCATCACGGCTTCCATAACAGTAAAACAACCGCCCTGCCCTTTTTCAGACGACCTTTCCATGCAGAAAATCATCAGGAAATGTCATGCAGTTTCGCCCGAAACAGACAGTCAATGCTATACTTGTCAACTTATTGTCGATGAAAACCGGCTGGAAACAGCCGTTACGGAAACGAGAAATCAATATGAGCAGAATCCAGCAAACCTTTGCCGCGCTTGACGGCGCAAAAGCCCTGATTCCCTATATCACCGTAGGCGATCCCAATCTCGATACCACGCTTGCGCTGATGCACAGTTTGGTTGAAAACGGCGCCGACATCCTGGAATTGGGCGTTCCCTTTTCCGACCCGATGGCGGACGGCCCGACCATCCAGCGCGCCGCCGAGCGTGCGTTGGCAAACAAAGTTTCCCTCAACGACGTATTGAACATCGTACGCCGCTTCCGCGAAACAAACGGCAACACGCCCGTCGTCCTGATGGGTTATCTGAACCCGATTCATAAAATGGGTTATCAGGCATTTGCCCGAGCGGCTGCCGAAGCCGGCGTGGACGGCGTGCTGACCGTCGATTCCCCTGTCGAAACCATCACCCCGCTGCACGATGAACTCAAAGCGCGCGGCATCGATTGCATCTTTCTGATTGCCCCGACCACGACCGAAGAGCGTATCCAAACCATCGCCCGCGTTGCAGGCGGCTTTGTCTATTACGTTTCGCTCAAAGGCGTTACCGGCGCGGCAAGTTTGGATACCGAAGAAGTTTCGCGTAAAATAGAGCTTTTGCGCAAGTATATCGACATCCCGATCGGCGTCGGCTTCGGCATCAGCAATGCCGAAAGCGCGCGCAAAATCGGTGCCGTTGCCGATGCCGTCATCGTCGGCAGCCGCATCGTCAAAGAAATTGAAAATAACGCAGGCCGCGAAGCAGAAGCCGTCGGCGCGTTGGTAAAAGAATTAAAAGACGCAATCCGTTAAGGCCTTTTCCGAAAACACACGCAAAGGTCGTCTGAATCCCAAATTCCAAGGAGTCATCCATGAGTTGGTTAGACAAAATCCTACCGCCCAAAATCAAAAACCGCAGCAAAAGCGAAGGCTCGTCCAACGTTCCCGAAGGCCTGTGGCACAAATGCCCTTCCTGCTCGGCAACCATCTACTCGACCGAACTTCAGCAAAACGACCAAGTTTGCCCGAAATGTAACCATCACAACCCGCTTTCCGCGCGCGAACGCCTCAATTTGCTTTTGGACGAGGAAGGCCGCGAAGAAATCGCCGCCAATATCAAACCGACCGACCCGCTGAAATTCAAAGACAGCAAAAAATACCCCGAACGCTTGGCCGCAGCGCGCAAAGCCACCGGCGAAGATGATGCGTTGGTCGTGATGAAAGGCTTTATGAACGGCCTGCCCGTCGTGATTTCCGCCTTCGAATTCCGCTTTATCGGCGGCTCTATGGGTTCCGTCGTCGGCGAACGCTTCGTCCAAGGCGTACGCCGCGCCGTAGCCGACAACTGCTCTTTCATCTGCGTTGCCGCATCGGGCGGTGCGCGGATGCAGGAAGGTGTCAACTCATTGATGCAGATGACCAAAACCAGCGCGGCATTGCATCTTCTGACTGAAAAACACCTGCCGTTCATCTCCGTCCTGACCGACCCGACCATGGGCGGCGTATCCGCCAGCTTCGCCTTCCTCGGCGATGTCGTGCTTGCCGAACCCAACGCCCTTATCGGCTTTGCCGGTCCGCGCGTCATCGAACAAACCGTCCGTGAAACCTTGCCCGAAGGCTTCCAACGCGCAGAGTTCCTGCTGGAGAAAGGCGCTATCGACCAAATCGTCGACCGTCGCAGCATGAAACAGCGCATCAGCGACCTGATTACCCTACTGCGCCGCGAAGACAAAGTCAACGCCGCTTAAACCGGGAGGGTTTGAGCTAAACAAAGGTCGTCTGAAAACTGATTTTTCGGTTTTCAGACGACCTCTTTATTTAGATAGCCCTCATTCAATACATATGTTTATTTCAACTAATAATCAATCCAAACCAAGACATCTAGAAGCAGGCAAAAGCATATAATCACTTTGTTTTCTATTTCTATTTGCAATGAAATCAGACCCATATCCATATACTTATAAAGTATTACATACCCTCCAAATCTGGTTTTAAGATTTGTAAATTTGACATAGGTCAAATTATTGCAAATAATGGATTCATATAATGTTAATGTTTAGAGTATCGAATAATCGGGAACAGCCATGTCCTGCCTAAAAACGAAACACACATCAGGCATCTTGAATACGATGCTGGCGATGTTTGCCGTATTTGTCCTATTGTTTTCGACACTGCCCGCTTACGCCGAGCGTTTGCCTGACTTTTTGTCAAAAGTCCAGCCTTCGGAAATTTTTCCGGGTGCAGACCGTTATGGCAAGCCTGAAGGCAAGCCTATGGTTGCCCGTGTTTATAAGGGCAACGAGCAGTTGGGTTTGGTGTATATCACGACGGACGTGGTCAATACGCGCGGCTATTCGAGCAAACCGATTGATACGATGATGGCTTTGGCCAACGACGGAACGATCGCCGGTGCGAAGCTGGTCGATCACCATGAGCCGATTATGCTTATTGGTATCCCGCAATCGCGTGTGGATAAATTCATCAATAAGTATATCGGTTTGAATTTTATTAAAAATCCGCCTACTCCGGGCGTTGCCCCCGGAGACATCATCAGCGGCGCGACCGTTACGCTGATGGTGATTAACGACAGTATCCAGCGTTCGTTCAAAGTTGTTGCCGGCAAATATGGTTTGGGCACTGACAAAGCCGTTCAGACAACCTCCGCCAATGCTGCGGATACGCAACAGGCTGCCGCACCTGCGGCTCAAACCCGACCTCGCCGCGCTGTCAACCCTGACAAACAGGACATCCAATCTTGGAATGCGCTGCTGGAACAAAAAGCCATCGGTCATCTGCACATTACTGTTGACGAAATCAACAAGCTGTTTGAAAAAGGCGGCAAAGCAGGTGTTGCCGAACACGCCGAACAAGGCGCAGGCGACGATACCTTTATCGATTTGTACACTGCCGTAGTCAGCCAGCCTTCCATCGGCAAAAGCCTGTTGGGCGAGGAAGGTTGGAAAAACCTGCAAAACCGTCTGCAACCGGGTCAACAAGCTGTCTTGGTTGCCGGTGAAGGCCGTTATTCTTGGAAAGGTTCGGGCTATGTCCGCGGCGGTATTTTCGACCGTATCGAGATGATTCAAGGCGAAAACAGCTTCCGCTTCACCGACGCGCAACACGAACGCTTGGTTGATTTGGCAGCCGAAGGCGCGCCCCACTTTAAAGAAGTATCTTGGTTTACGATTCCCGAAGGTGTGGAATTCGATGCTGCCGAACCTTGGCGTTTGCAGTTGATGGTTCAACGCGTACTGAGCGTAAACGACAAAGCGTTCGTAACCGCCGATTTGGATTACGAGCTGCCTCAAGGTTACTATGTCGATGACCCGAAAGCACCACCCGTCGAAATCAGCGCGCCAGTCGAACCGGCAGCTGCCCCTGCCGCCGACCAAGCTTCAGACACCAAAGGCATAGCCGAAGAAGCCTCTGAAACCTCTTCAAACGACGGTGCGTCCAACCAACTCTGGAAACAAGTGTGGAAAGCGAAACAGGGACAAATCGCCGTAGTCGGCATCGCCTTGACCATCCTGCTTTTGGTCTTCCTGTTCCAAGACTGGATTGTCCGCTATGAGAAATGGTACGACCGCTTCCGCCTGGTATTCCTGACATTTACCCTGTTCTATATCGGTTGGTACGCTCAGGCGCAACTGTCGGTCGTCAATACGCTGACACTGTTCTCCGCCATCCTGACCGAATTCCGTTGGGACTTCTTCCTGATGGATCCGATTGTGTTCATCCTGTGGCTGTTTACCGCCGCAACCATGCTGCTGTGGAACCGCGGTACATTCTGCGGCTGGCTCTGCCCCTTCGGTTCGCTGCAAGAGTTGACCAACCGTATCGCCAAAAAATTGGGCGTGAAACAGATTACCGTGCCGCACCTGCTGCACACGCGCCTGACTGCGATTAAATACGTCATTTTCTTCGCACTGTTGGCAATTTCCCTGTACGATTTGGGCACGGCGGAAAAATTCGCAGAGGTAGAACCCTTTAAAACGGCGATTATTTTGAAATTCGTCCGCGAATGGTGGTTTGTCGCGTTTGCCGTTACCCTTTTGGTTGCCGGCCTGTTCATCGAACGCTTCTTCTGCCGCTATCTGTGCCCATTGGGCGCGGGTATCGCCCTACCCGGTCGCTTCCGCGTATTCGACTGGCTTCGCCGCTACAAAATGTGCGGCAACCCTTGCCAAATCTGTACGCACGAATGCCCCGTTCAGGCGATTGCACCGGAAGGCGACATCCATCCGAACGAGTGTATCCAGTGCCTGCACTGCCAAGTCATGTATCACCATGACACACGTTGTCCGCAAGTTGTGGCAACCAACAAGAAAAAACAAAAACAGGCGGCGGCAAAAGCCGACCCCGAAACCGCATCTGCAAAACAGCAGCCTGGGGAGCAGGTTGTGCAGTTTGTGAAAAAAGAAACCGCCCCTAAAGCCGGCGAATAATCTGAAACCCTAAAGAAATACCGGGTCAACCGTACCCACACTTATAAACATAAATACGTTTTTTCAATCGGCAGGTCGTCTGAAAACGCCGGCTGCCGAATTTTATCCAAGGAGTGTTGTATGTCAGACGAAAAATTAGAACAAAACGGCTTAAGCCGTCGTTCATTCTTAGGTACTGCCGCCGTTTCAGGCGCAGGTATTGCCGGCGCCGGTCTGTTGGGTTTGGCGGGCTGTTCCAAAGAGGGTGGCGATAAAGCCGCCGCTTCAGGTGCTGCGCCTGCCGCCAAAACCGAGTCTCATGCCTCTGCCGAACCGGGCAAACAGACTTCCGAAGTCGGTCCGGGCGAACTCGACCAATACTACGGCTTCCTCTCCGGCGGCCAATCGGGCGAAATGCGCTTGATCGGCGTACCTTCCATGCGCGAACTGATGCGTATCCCCGTGTTCAACATGGACAGCGCGACCGGTTGGGGCCGTACCAACGAGAGCCTGCGTATTTTGAATGAAAAAAATACGCCGGAAACCAACCAGTTCCTGAAAGACAGCGGCCTGCGCTGCTACCCCAACGGCGACTTGCACCACCCTCACTTGTCGTTTACCGACCAAACTTACGACGGCCGCTACGCGTATGCCAACGACAAAGCAAACAACCGCGTTTGCCGCGTCCGCCTGGACTTCATGAAAACCGACAAAATCACCGAAATCCCTAACGTTTCCGGTGTACACGGTCTGCGTCCGCAACGTTATCCGAAAACCGGCTATGTCTTTGCCAACGGCGAACACATCGTACCGGTAAGCGGTGTGGGTACTTGGAACGACGCCAAAACTTGGAATGCCGTTTATACCGCCATTGACGGCGAAACCATGGACATCGCATGGCAAGTATTGGTGGACGGCAACTTGGACAACGGCGATGCCGACTACCAAGGCAAATACTCCTTCTCCACCTGCTACAACTCCGAACGCGCCCTGACCGTACAAGGTGCTTCTTCCAACGAGCAAGACTGGTGCGTAGTCTTCAATCTTGCCGCCATTGAAGAAGGCATCAAAAAAGGCGACTTCAAAGAAGTCAACGGCGTGAAAATGCTGGACGGCCGCGCAGAAGCCAATTCCCCTTACACCCGCTACATCCCCGTGCCTAACTCTCCGCACGGCTGTAACGCTTCCCCTGACGGCAAATACATCATGCTCAACGGCAAACTGTCTCCGACCGTTACCGTATTGGACGTCAGCAAACTGGACGATTTGTTCGCCGGCAAAATCAAAGAGCGCGACGTGGTTGTCGCCGAACCCCAACTGGGTCTCGGTCCTTTACACACCGCGTTTGACGGCCGCGGCAACGCCTACACCACGCTGTTTATCGACAGCCAAATGGTCAAATGGAACATTGACGACGCCATCAAAGCCTACAAAGGCGAAAAAGTGGATCCGATCAAACAGAAACTCGACGTCCACTACCAACCCGGCCACAACCATACGACCATGGGCGAAACCAAGGAAGCCGACGGCAAATGGCTGGTATCTTTGAACAAATTCTCCAAAGACCGCTTCCTCAACGCCGGCCCGCTGAAACCGGAATGCGACCAGTTGATCGACATTTCCGGCGACGAAATGCGCCTGGTACACGACAACCCGACCTTTGCCGAACCGCATGACCTGTGTCTGGTTGCCGCTTCCAAAGTCAACCCGAAAAAAACCTGGGACCGCAAAGACCCATGGTTCTGGCAAGATGCTGTGGAACAGGCGAAAAAAGACGGTGTCGAGCTGGAAAAAGCCGCCAAAGTCATCCGCGAGGGCAACAAAGTCCGCGTATACATGACTGCCGTTGCGCCTGCGTACAGCATCCCGCAATTCGAAGTCAACCAAGGCGACGAAGTAACCGTATATGTGACCAACGTCGAAACCATCGAAGACTTGACCCACGGCTTCACTTTGGAAGGCTACGGCATCGCCATGGAAATCGGCCCGCAAGCTACCCAATCGGTAACCTTCAAAGCCGTCCGTCCGGGCGTACACTGGTACTACTGCCAATGGTTCTGCCATGCCCTGCACATGGAAATGTCCGGTCAAATGATCGTTAAACCCCGATAATCGGGTTTGACGGTTTATCACTGACTTAACGGAAAGGTCGTCTGAAAAAACTTTCAGGTCTTAGCGAAACCCGCTGCCCTCGTTTTCAGACGACCTTTTATAGCAGAACCGTTTGGACGCAACAGACTGTTCCGCTATAAAACAAAAACACGGCCCTCACAGGCAGGCATTACCGTGCCGACGCACACCGCACGAATCAGAGGAACTCCATGCACACACCCCAATTCAAAACATGGCGACGCGCTGTCCTGACATTTATGTTCGGCGGCATGATTCAGACGACCTTTGCAGCCACCATCGACGTTTCCCCTACCGACAACCTCCCCGAAGTCATCGCGCGCGCGCAGGCAGGCGATACGCTCAAGCTCGCCTCCGGCACTTACAAAACCAAACTGCTTATCGACAAACCCATCACCATCGAAGGCCCTGCCGACCGCTCCGCCAAAATCGAAGGCGACCGCACCGGCCGCACCATTGCCGTCATCGCCCCCGACGTTACCCTGCGTAACCTCACCGTCACCCGTTCCGGTATGAGCCTGCCCGCCATGGATGCCGGCATCTACCTCGAAGAAACCGCCCCCCGCGCTTTAATCGAACACAATAACATCCTCGACAACTCCGTCGGCGTGTATATCCACGGCTCTGCCGAATCCATGGTGCGCGAGAACAAAATCGTCGGCGACTCTACCCTGCGCGTCAACGAACGCGGCAACGGCGTAACCGTCTGGAACGCACCCGGCGCGCAAGTCGTCAGTAACGACATTTCCAAAGGCCGCGACGGCATTTTCTCCAACACCAGCAAAAACAACACCTATAAAAACAACCGCTTCAGCGACCTGCGTTTCGCCGTCCACTACATGTACACCAACGACAGCGAAGTCAGTGGCAACATTTCCGTCGGCAATAACATGGGCTACGTTTTGATGTTTTCCGACCGCCTCAACGTGTACGGCAACATCGCCGTCGGCAGCCGCGACCAAGGCATCATGCTCAACTACGTCAACTATTCCGACATCCACGACAACATCATCAACAAAGCCGGTAAATGCGTTTTCGCCTACAACGCCAACTACAACAAAATCGTCGCCAACCATTTTGAAAACTGCGAAATCGGCATTCACTTTACCGCCGCCATCGAAGGCACGACCCTTTCCGACAACGCCTTTCTCAGCAACGAAAGCCAAGTCAAATACGTCAGCACACGTTTTCTTGACTGGGGCGAAGGCGGACGCGGCAACTACTGGAGCGACAACAGCGCGTTCGACCTAGACGGCGACGGCTTCGGCGACAGCGCGTACCGCCCCAACGGCATCATCGACCAAATCATCTGGCGCGCGCCTGTTTCCCGCCTCCTGATGAACAGCCCCGCCATCAGCATCGTTAAATGGGCGCAATCGCAGTTCCCCGCCATCCTCCCCGGCGGCGTGATCGACAGCAAACCACTGATGAAGGCGGGCAGCAACAAAACCACCACCAAATACGAAGCCATGAAAGAACAACTGTTGCAAGAAGCCAAAACCCATCAGTCCGAATGGAGCGATGCCGAAAACGGCTCATTGAACTAAGCGGAACCGGCAAACACGCCCCGCAAGGTCGTCTGAAAAGTTTTCAGACGACCTTGAAACCC
Source organism: Neisseria sp. HMSC067H09 (assembly GCF_001814135.1). Lineage (NCBI taxonomy): Bacteria > Pseudomonadati > Pseudomonadota > Betaproteobacteria > Neisseriales > Neisseriaceae > Neisseria > Neisseria sp. HMSC067H09. The sequence goes on from NZ_KV814927.1 coordinate 51,451, forward strand.
CGCCGCAGCAAGGTTTTGCCCCTCATTACCGTACCAACGGAAATCCGCCGCAAATACGGTGCAACCCGCAACGCAGTCAACAGTCGAAAACGCCGCCCCATCACAAACGTCGTCTGAAACCCTTCTCCCCTTTTTCAGACGACCCCATACAAAGAACGCCCTTTTCAGACGACCCTCAACGTCGTCTGAAACCCATCCACACAAGGAAGCACTCATGAGCGCACACCATGTCGAATTGAGAAACGTAACCAAACGCTTCGGCGCACAAAAAGCCGTCAACCAAGTCGATTTAGTCTTGAAGGCAGGCGAAAGTGTCGGTCTTGCCGGACACAACGGCGCAGGCAAATCCACGCTCATCAAATTGATACTCGGGCTGATTACCCCCACCGAGGGCGAAGTCATGCTGCTGGGCGAACGCACCGGCAGCAAAGCGGGCGCGCAGTTGCGCAGCCAAATCGGCTATCTGCCCGAAACCGTCGCCCTGCACCCTTCCCTCAGCGGCATCGAAACCCTCAACTTCTACGCCAAACTCAAAAAACAGCCGCTCACCAAAAACCACGAACTCCTCGAGCGCGTCGGCATTTCCCAAGCCGCCCGCCGCCGCGTCGGCACCTACTCCAAAGGCATGCGCCAACGCCTCGCCCTCGCCCAAGCGCTGCTGGGCGAACCCAAAGTATTGCTGTTTGACGAACCCACCACAGGCCTCGACCCCGCCTCGCGCCAAATGTTTTACGAAGTCGTGCGCGAACTCAACGGACGCGGCGCCACCGTCCTCCTCAGCACCCACGCCCTCGCCGAACTCGACGGCCACGCCGACCGCATCGTCGTCATGAAAAACGGCGTCAAAGTCGCCGACGGCAGCATGGACGAGCTGCACGTCCAAAGCGGACTCCCCCTCACCGTCAACATCCGCCTCAAAGCCCCGCGTCCGTTAAGCGGACGCTGGCAGCCACTTTCAGACGACCTCAGCTATCAGGCGCAATGTCAGGCTGAAGAACGCATGGCATTACTCAGCGAACTGGGCAACCTGTCCGACCTCGCCTATCTCGACATCCACACACCCACACTCGACGACATGTACGCACAATTCTTAAAAAGGGAGGACGTATGAACCCCGTTTGGATTATCACCGGAAAAGAAGTCCGCGACAGCCTGCGCAACCGCTGGGTACTCGCCGCCTCCGTCCTGCTCGCCGCCCTCGCCCTCTCATTGGGCTTCCTCGGCAGCTCGCCGACAGGCTCGGTTAAAGTCGATCCGCTGACTGTAACCGTCGTCAGCCTCTCCAGCCTGTCCATCTTCCTGATCCCGCTCATCGCCATGCTCCTCTCCTACGATTCCCTCATCGGCGAAATCGAACGCGGCACTATGGCGCTGCTGTTGAGCTACCCCGTTTCCCGCAACCAAATCCTTGCCGGAAAATTCATCGGACACCTCATCATCCTCGCCCTTGCCACCACCGCAGGCTACGGAATCGCGGGCATCACGCTCCAACTCGCCAACGGCAGCTTCGACATCGCCGCATGGAAACCCTTTGCCCTGCTGATTGCCGCCAGTGTGATTTTAGGCGCAGCATTCCTGTCCATGGGCTACCTCATCAGCGCGAAAGTGAAAGAACGCGGCACCGCCGCCGGTATCGCCATCGGCGTTTGGCTGTTTTTCGTCGTCATCTTCGACATGGTGCTTTTGGGCATCCTCGTCGCCGATACCCAGCAAACAATCACCGCACCCGTCGTCGAAACCGTCCTTCTTTTCAACCCCACCGACATCTACCGCCTGCTCAACCTGACCGGTTACGAAAACACCGCCATGTACGCAGGCATGGCAGGTTTGAGCGAACAAATCAGCCTGACCATGCCCGTATTGCTGACCGCGCAGATATTATGGGTTATTATTCCCCTTATCTTGGCAGCAAGAATTTTTGGAAAGCGACAAATATGAAAAAGATTTTACCTGCGCTCCTCGCCGCCCTGCTCCTGAGTGCCTGTCCCAAAGAGGATGACACCCCGCCGCCTGAGCCTCAGCAAATCAGCGACCGCGCCGTGGGGCACTATTGCAGCATGAACCTGACCGAACACAACGGCCCCAAAGCCCAAATCTACCTCAACGGCAAACCCGACCGCCCCGTCTGGTTCTCCACCATCAAACAGATGTTCGGCTACACCAAGCTGCCCGAAGAGCCTAAAGGCATCCACGTCATCTACGTTACCGACATGGGCAAAGTCAAAGACTGGAGCAAACCCAATGCCGACACCGCATGGATAGACGGCAAGAAAGCCTACTACGTCATCGAAAGCGGCTTCATCGGCGGCATGGGTGCGGAAGACGCCCTCCCCTTCGCCGACAAAGCCCAAGCAGAGAAATTTGCCAAAGAAAAAGGCGGCCGCGTCGTCAGCTTCGACGAAATGCCCGATTCCTACATCTTCAAATAATCCCTTCTCATCAAAAAGGTCGTCTGAAAACCTGATCCATCAGGTTTTCAGACGACCTTTTCGTATCTGCCGTATCAAAAGACAAGAAAAACAGATTAAGTTGAAAAGCCTAACAATGTTTTGAAATTAAGATTTCATTTAGACACAACTTTAACCCGCGATTACTTTATTGACGGACATTTAGGGGCATTTTTGGGGATATATTTTCGGGGGTATTTCAGAAACCCCAAATCATACCCATGAAAACGGTTGATTCAATTAGGTAGGAATAGACGGGATTATATGATTTACAGATACCGAAACCGTCTGAAAACCCTGTCCATTTTGGTTTTAGTTTACGGTGTTAGACTGCGATAGACAAAAAAATAACCGCTGATAAGCGGTTTATTGTCCAACAGGGATAGCAAGGGAGCAGCAAAGGACGTGCCCAATGCCAAGCATAGGCGGCTGTTTCCCGCTGCGTATCGGGCGATACTTTGCTGCCAATCGGTAAGCTCTCAGTTTGGTCGGTATGCCGCCGCTTGGCTAGTGTCGCCGTTGTAGATGACGGTGTGGGTTTTGCCGTCTGCCGTGATGGTTTCGCCGCTGGGCAAACTGTCGCTCTACTACGTCGCTGTTAAAACCGTTTTCATTCAATACGTCTGTGGCCAGGCTTCTGAAACCGTGGGGCGTTGCTACGCCCTTATAGCCCATTCTGCCCATCAAGTAAGATAGGGTGTTTTCACTCAATATGCTCGTCAGGGTCTTTTACCAATGGGAACAGATAACGGCTATGTCCTGTCAGTTCCTTCAGTTCTGCCAAAAGTTCAAGCGTCCAATCGGCAAGGGGGAGACGATATGCGGGGCTTTCATCTTGGCGGCGGGTATGCTCCACTCTGTCCCGTCTAAATCAAATTCCGACCATTCCGCCGCCCTAAGCTCTTTATTTCTGACGAGGGTCAGCATGATTAACTGCATGGCTATTTTTGTTTGCTGTTTGGCTTGTTTCAACATCAAACGGCGGTAAAACTCGATCAGTTCCGATTGCGGCAAGGCGGGCTGATGTTTCTGCTTTGGGGCTTTGATTAAACCTCCTAATGGAACAGCGGGATTGTTTTCCGCCCGTTCCGTCCGTATCGCATAAGTGAAAACAGACTTGATACGCCGCAATATCCGCCCGCCGTTTCAAGTGCTCCCCTTGCCGCCACCGCTTCAATCACTTCTTTTACCTGACTGACTTTGATTTCACTGATAGACAAGCTGCCCAGCGTGGGGAAAACGTCCTTTCCCAAACTGTCCCATACACGGGCGGCGTGATTGCCTGTCAATCCCGTTTCACGGTGTTTGTGCCATTCGGCGGCAATGTTCCGAAAGGTATTACTGACAGCGGCTTGGCGGGCTTCTACCAGTGATACGGTCAGATATTTGCCGATTGAAAGCGTTTTACGTTTGCCGTTATACGAAAAATCAAACCGCCATAACTTCCCACCACCCGTATTGATATACAGATACAAGCCCTTCCCGTCATTGAGCTTGAACGGTTTTTCGGCGGGTTTGGCGTTTTTGATTTGGCGGTCGTTCAGCTTCATTTTTACGGTATTTTTTCGAGGTATTTTTCAGATACCGCAAAAGATACCGTAAATTTTAGGTTACTTCAATTAGGCAGAAATAGGCAGGATTATATGATGCAAAGATACCGAAACCAGCGGAAAGCCTTATCTTTCTTGGCTTTGGTTTACGGTGTTAGGCTGCGACAGGCAAAAAAATAACCGCTAATAAGCGGTTTATTGTGGTGCCCAGGGTCGGACTCGAACCGACACACCTTGCGGCGGGGGATTTTGAGTCCCCTGCGTCTACCAATTTCGCCACCTGGGCTGGTGAAGAAGTCGCTATTATAGCGGCGTATTCGGGCTTGTAAAGCAAAATCTTGCCTTGCTTGCAGACATATTGCTTATATTTTTGATTTTTAAAAACATTAAATTCATTTTATTTTGTTCCCGACGCGCCCTACTCTTTCCACTTATATCAAACATCATTCATTTTCAGCCGAAAAACGGCATAAACCGCTATATTAAATGTTGCAAACGCGCTAAGATGGCAGCGTTCGTTTCATTTTTTTATTTTCAGACGACGTTCACACACCATACCCGCATTGGAGAATTTTTATGATGCCTACTGCAATCCGTACCGCCATTTTGGGCGCATTCGCCCTTGCCGCACTTGCTGCCTGCAAACCAGAAGCCAAAGCGCCGGAACAAAATCCTGCGCCTGCTTCAGCCGCTTCTTCAACAGCGGCTCCGGCCGAACAGCCTGCTTCCGCTCCCGCCGCATCCTCACCTGCCGCTACCGCGCCCGCACCGCAAGCGCCCGGAACGGATATGCGTAAAGAAGACATCGGCGGCGATTTCACGCTGACCGACGGCGACGGCAAGCCGTTCAGCTTAAGCGACCTGAAAGGCAAAGTCGTGATCCTGTCCTTCGGCTACACCCACTGCCCCGACGTTTGCCCGACCGAATTGCTGACTTACAGCGACACATTGAAACAGCTGGGCGATCAGGCGAAAGATGTGAAAGTGGTATTTGCCAGCATCGACCCCGAGCGCGACACGCCTGAAGTCATCAGCAAATACGTCAAGCAGTTCAATCCTGAATTTATCGGTCTGACTGCGACAGGCGACCAAAGCCTGCCGGTCATCAAACAGCAATACCGCGTGGTTTCCGCCAAAGTGGTTCAGAAGGAAGACAGTGAAAACTATTTGGTTGACCACTCTTCCGGCGCGTATCTGATCGACAAAAACGGCGAAGTGGCGATTTTCTCGCCTTACGGCAGCGAGCCGGCAACCATTGCCGCCGACATCAAAAAACTGCTTTGATCCACATGAGGTCGTCTGAATGCCGGTCGCGGTTTTCAGACGACCTTTTTCCCATCTGAAACATATAGTGGATTAACTAAATCAGGACAAGGCGACGAAGCCGCAGACAGTACAGATAGTACGGCAACCGATTCACTTGGTGCTTCAGCACCTTAGAGAATCGTTCTCTTTGAGCTAAAGCGAGGCAGCGCCGTACTGGTTTAAAGTTAACCCACTATACAATGGAGAAAGTCAGACCGCCTGCTTGATACAGGTTCGAAGTCTGACGGCACACAACAACAATGACTGAAAACACGCTGACCATCGCCCTGTCCAAAGGGCGCATCTTTGAAGAAACGCTGCCGCTTTTGGCGGCGGCGGGCATCATTCCTGCCGAAGCGCCCGAAAAATCGCGCAAGCTGATTATCGGCACCAACCATGAAAACATCCGCCTCGTCATCGTCCGCGCCACCGACGTACCGACTTACGTCCAATACGGCGCGGCAGACTTCGGCATCGCGGGCAAAGACGTTTTAATCGAACACGGCGGCAGTGGGCTTTACCAGCCGCTGGATTTGCACATCGCCGAATGCCGCATGATGGTCGCCGTCCGCAAGGGTTTCGACTACGCCGCCGCCTCGCAGCCCGGCAGCCGCCTGCGCATCGCGACGAAATACCCCAACATCGCCGCCGAGCATTTCGCCGGCAAAGGCGTACACGTTGACATCATCAAACTCTACGGCTCGATGGAGCTTGCGCCGCTGGTCGGTTTGAGCGACGCCATCGTCGATTTGGTCTCCACCGGCAATACACTTAAGGCGAACGGTTTGGAAGCGGTCGAACACGTTGTCGATATTTCCAGCCGTCTGGTGGTCAACAAAGCCGCATTGAAAACGAAACACGCGCTGCTGGAGCCGATTATTCAGGCGTTCGGCAGCGCAGCAAAGGCGGGGTGAGCGTTCATTTGAATGAAGATGCGTTTTCAGACGACCCTAGCCGTTTCCGCCGACAGGTCGTCTGAAAATATCACCGGCAGTAAACTGTATAGGAGGATTTAAAATGGTTGCAAAAATAAAAAAATTTTCAGATTCAACTCTTTCCGTTTTGAATAACGGCGAGCGTCGGTTTTACGTCTATTGCCTGACCGACCTGAAAAAAGACAAAATCCTCTACATTGGCAAAGGCTGCGACAACCGCATCTTCGAGCATGAACAAGCCGCCCGTTCGCAAGACGGCGACTTCGGCGACATTGACGTACCGGAACGCAAAGCCATCGCCAAATGTAAGAAACTCGGTCGCTATATCATCAGCTATCATCTGACTGAAATCGAAGCGCAAGCCGCCGAAACTGCCCTGATTCATTTCGTCAAATCCGTTGTCGACAAAAAATTCAAAAACAAATCTGCCGGATGCGGTGCAGGCGGCATCAGCGCGGAAGAACTCGACAGCCGCTTCAAATTCAAACCCTGCCCGCTTGACGGCCTTAACCCCGACGGCCTGGTTCTCGCCGTCAAAATCCAAGACGCTTTAGACTTGGATACCGACGAAGAATCGGACTACCGCTTCGACAACCAAGACGATGCCAACCTCAAATCGCGCACATTGGGCAACTGGATTGTAGGCAAAGATGCCGCATCAAAAGTGAAATACGTTATCGGCATTCACGCGGATTTGCAAAACGCTGTGGTCAGCGCGTATGAAGTGGACGGCTTTGAAACGATGGCTGAAGAAAGCAAAAACGGCAGGACACAAACCCGTTACCGTTTCCGTACTGCCTCTTCAAGCAAAAAAGTGCTGGCCAAACTCGGCCTGCAACAAAAATGCCTGCCCGAATTGAAGTTTGGTAGCGGGGGAGAAAAAGCGTATATCAGACCCAAAACCGAGACTGAACAAGAAAATATTCAGACGACCCCAAGTCCAAAAATATCAAAGGAGAAAACCAAATCATGAAAAAACTCAACACCCAATCGCCTGATTTTCAAGCCGAACTCAAAGCCCTGCTGGCTTTTGAGGCCGCGCAAAACCCCGAAATCGACCGCATCGTCGCCGACATCTGCGCCGACGTGCAAAAACGTGGCGATGCGGCGCTCATCGAATACACCAACCGCTTCGACGGCACGGCCGCCCAAACCATAGCCGACCTCATCCTGACCCAAGACGATTTGCAGGCCGCGTTTGAGCGTTTGCAGCCCGAAATTCAGACGGCCTTGAAAACCGCCGCCGCACGGGTCGAAAGCTACCACCAACGCCAAAAAATGGAATCGTGGACCTACGAAGACGAAGACGGCACGCTGTTGGGACAACAGATTACACCGCTTGACCGCGTCGGCATTTACGTCCCCGGCGGCAAAGCGGCGTATCCGAGTTCCGTCATCATGAACGCCATGCCCGCCCATGTTGCCGGCGTGAAAGAAATCATCATGGTCGTCCCCACGCCCAAAGGCGAACGCAACGACATCGTGCTTGCCGCCGCCTTCGTCGCGGGCGTCACCAAAGTCTTCACCGTCGGCGGCGCGCAGGCAGTTGCCGCCCTCGCCTACGGCACCGAGTCCGTACCGCAGGTCGATAAAATCACCGGTCCGGGCAACGCCTTCGTCGCCGCCGCCAAACGCCGCGTGTTCGGCGTAGTCGGCATCGACATGGTGGCGGGGCCGTCTGAAATCCTCGTCATCGCCGACGGCACCACGCCCGCCGACTGGGTGGCGATGGATTTGTTCAGCCAGGCCGAACACGACGAAATCGCCCAAGCCATCCTCATCGGCACGTCGCAGCCCTATCTCGACGAAGTTCAAGCCGCCATGAACCGCCTCATCGAAACCATGCCCCGCCGCAACATCATCGAAGCCTCGCTCGGCAACAGGGGCGCGATGATACTCGCCAAAGACTTGGACGAAGCCTGCGAAATCGCCAACTACATTTCCCCCGAACACTTGGAATTGTCGGTAGAAAACCCGCAGAAATGGGCGAAAAAAATCCGCCACGCCGGCGCGATTTTCATGGGACGCTACACCAGCGAAAGCCTCGGCGACTACTGCGCCGGCCCTAACCACGTCCTGCCCACCAGCCGCACCGCCCGCTTCTCCTCGCCGCTGGGTACTTACGACTTCCAAAAACGCTCCAGCCTGATCCAAGTTTCCGAACAAGGCGCGCAGAAGCTGGGTAAAACCGCCAGCGTGTTGGCACACGGCGAAAGCCTGACCGCCCACGCGCGTTCGGCGGAATTCAGGTTGAAAGACTGATTCGGGCGCATCAACCATCCATCAAAAGCAAAGGTCGTCTGAAAACCTGTTTTCAGACGACCT
>NZ_KV814927.1:60112-68009 GCF_001814135.1 Neisseria sp. HMSC067H09
AGGTCGTCTGAAAACCTGTTTTCAGACGACCTTTCGTTATCTCACCATCAAATCGAATATTCAATCAACTCGTTCTGCGAGAACACATAAACCTGTTTCGGTACCAATGCCAATTCCCGCCCGGCGGACAAATCCAGCCGCGAGGCGTCGCTGCCTGCGAGCGTGATGTGTACGTCCTGTTTGCCGTGTTTCACCAAAACGTGCGTCAGTGCGCCGACGGCGTGGATTTTTTCGATTTCGGCGCGGATCATCGGGGTTTCGTGTTCGGCGGCGAGCTGCCATTCGTGCGGACGGATGTAGCCCGTGGCGGTTTGTTCCTGCCATTTGTATTGCGCATCCAATTTCCACGCGAAGCCGTTGTAGTGCCAGATGCCTTTTTCGATTCTGCCTTCGAAGGCGTCGGTTTCGCCGAGAAATTCGGTTACGAAGGCGTTTTCGGGTTTGCGGTAAATGGCTTCGGCGCTGCCGGTTTGTTCGATTTTGCCGTGGTTCATGACGACGATTTCGTCGGAAACTTCAAGGGCTTCTTCTTGGTCGTGGGTAACAAGGATGCTGGTTACGCCTAGGTTGTGATGAATGTCGCGCAGCCAGGTACGCAATTCTTTGCGGACTTTGGCATCCAGCGCACCGAAGGGTTCATCTAAAAGCAGGAGTTTCGGTTCGACCGCAAGCGCACGAGCGAGGGCGATGCGCTGGCGTTGGCCGCCGGAGAGCTGGTGCGGATAGGATTTGGCGAGGTGGGAGAGCTGCACGAGTTTCAGCAATTCTTCGACTTTGGTGCGGATTTGTTCTTTGGAAGGGCGTTCGGACTTGGGCAATACGGTCAAACCGAAGGCGACGTTGTCAAACACGTTCATGTGGCGGAAGAGGGCGTAGTGTTGGAACACGAAACCGACTTTGCGCTCGCGCACATGCTTGGCGGTTACGTCTTGCCCGTCAAAGAGGATGTTGCCGCCGTCGGCGTTTTCCAGTCCGGCGATAATGCGCAGGAGCGTGGTTTTGCCGCAGCCGGAAGGGCCGAGCAGGGAAACGAGTTTGCCGGTGGGGACGTTGAGGTTGATGTTTTTCAGCGCGTGGAAATTGCCGAAGTGTTTGTTTAAGTTTTGGATGGTGATGCTCATGCTGCGTTCCTTTCGGCGGCGGCGAGTTTTTTATCTTGTAATTTTGTGATGATGTTCTGCACCGCCAGCGTCGCCAGTGCTAAAAGTGCCAATACGCCGGAGAGGGCGAATGCGCCGGTGAAGTTGTATTCGTTGTAGAAGATTTCGACCAAAAGCGGGATGGTGTTGGTTTCGCCGCGTATGTGTCCCGATACCACGCTGACCGCGCCGAATTCGCCCATCGCGCGGGCATTGGTGAGAATAATGCCGTAGAGCAGCGCCCATTTGATGTTGGGCAGGGTAACGCGCCAAAACATTTGCCAGCCGCTTGCGCCGAGAATCAGCGCGGCCTGTTCTTCGCTGTCGCCCTGCGCCTGCATCAGCGGGATGATTTCGCGTGCGACAAAGGGGAAGGTAACGAACAGCGTCGCCAAAATAATGCCGGGGATGGCGAAGATAATCTGTATGCCTTGCGCTTCCAGCCAGCCGCCCAATGCCGTGTGCGCGCCGAACAATAAGACGAACATCAAACCGGCCACCACGGGCGATACGGAAAACGGCAAATCGAGCAGGGTGGTCAGCAACTGCTTGCCGTGGAAGTCGAAACGGGTCAGCAGCCACGCCATCGCCACGCCCAAGACGGCATTGACGGGAACGACCACCGCGGCGGTAATCAGGGTGAGCTTGATCGCCGCCCATGCTTCGGGATCGGTAATAGATTGCAGGTACAGATACCAACCGCCTTTCAGCGCTTCGTAAAACACCGCGACAAGCGGTACGACCAGCATCAGCAGCAGGAACCCCAGCGCGACGGCGGTCAGCAGCACGCGCAGCCAGCGCGGTTCGGTCAGGTTGGGATTGATGGAATAGGGTTTCATGGCGGTGGTGTTCTCTGGTTGGTTTTAAGATGTTTGGAGGTCGTCTGAAAAAACCGTTTTCGTGGGGCGGATTCGTTTTCAGACGACCTTTTATCTTTTATGGATTAAAAGGGGAACAAAAAACGTCTAGCTTTCGTCATTCCCGCGCAGGCGGGAATCCATTGGTGAATTTCGGCTGCCTTATTGATTTTCTGTTTTCCTGTTGCCGTGCGGTGGATTCCCGCCTGCGCGGGAATGACGGCAACAGGGATTTCAGACGACTTTTCACGGTAGGTCGGATTCTTGAATCCGACAAAATATCCAGTGTTCCGTTTTTCTGGTTTCGGGTGTCAAAACGTCGGATTCAAGAATCCGACCTACATTTTTCAGACGACCCCTCAACCCTTCGCTCCCGAACGTCTGCTCAACGCCCACTGCATCACGTTCAGCGCAAACAGAATCACAAACGAAACCAGCAGCATAAACAACGCCACCGCCGATGCACCCTGTACGTCGAACTGTTCCAGCTTGCCCGTAATAATCAGCGGCAGGATTTCGGAAACCATCGGAATGTTGCCCGCGATAAAAATCACCGAACCGTATTCCCCCGTTGCCCGCGCGAACATCATGCCCGCGCCGGTTAAGAGTGCCGGCGTGATTTCCGGCAGCAGCACGCGGCGGAACGTCGTGAAGCGGTTTGCCCCCAAAGTCGCCGCCGCTTCCTCATATTCGCCCGACAATTCCTCTAATACCGGCTGCACGGCGCGGACGATAAAGGGCAGGCTGACGACGACCAGCGCAATCCAAATGCCGACGGGCGTAAACGCAATTTTGATGCCCAAAGGCTCGAAAAAACGGCCTATCCAACCGTTCGGCGCATACAGGGTCGCCAACGCGATACCCGTAACCGCCGTTGGCAGCGCAAACGGCAAATCGACCAGTGCGTTCACCAGCCCCTTGAGCGGAAATTCATAGCGCACCAACACCCACGCCACCAGCGTGCCGAACACGACATTGGTCAGCATCGCATAAAACGACATCCGCAAACTCAGCCACACCGCCGCCAACACGTTCGGCTCGGCAATCGTGTTCCAAAAGCCGCCCCAGCCGATTTCTGCCGCCTTCGCCGCCATCATCGCAAACGGCAAAACCACCAGAAGCGACAGGCACAATACGGTCAGGCCGAGGCTGATTTTGAAGCCGGGCAGTACGCTGGGCGTTTTGAGTAATAACATGGTCGCTCGGAAGGGAAAAAGAAGATGCTGCCACTTTAACGGGGTCGTCTGAAAAACGGAAAGAATGGTTTGTTTCCCGCAAAGAAAAATTGGTTATAAGTATTGCGTGAAACAAGGCCTAAAACTGTACATCCGCCCGCGCGGGGTGTATGCTTCGAATACATTCATACAATATCAATCTTTACCACAAACCTTAAACGTCGTCTGAAAACGACTAAATTCAGGAATACCGCCATGACCGATTTGACCGTTTGGGAAGTTTCCCCCGTAAATACCGTGATAGACCATGTCATCAGCCGCTATCACAATACCCACCGCGCACAACTTGAAGAACTTGTCCCCTTGGCGCACAAAATCGCCTCAACCTCGCCCGACGGCTTCCCCGACGAACTGCCGGAACTGCTCGAATACATCCAAAACGAGCTGCTGATACACATGATGAAGGAAGAACGTATGTTGTTCCCGATGGCAAAACAAGGCTTGGGCAGCCGTGCCGCCATGCCGGTTAATGTCATGATGCACGAACACGAAGAACACGACCGTGCACTGGCGCAGTTGAAAACCCTGACCAACCATTTCACTCCGCCGCAAAACGCCGATAAAGACCAGCAAAGGTTGTACGCGTTGGCACAAGAACTGTCGGACGATTTGGAAGAACATATCCACTTGGAAAACGAAATCCTTTTCCCACGCATCTTGGCTTCATAAAAAATATCGGCGGCTGTCTAGCCGCCGATATTTTTTTACCTATGCCAATCTATAATATATAATTGTTTTATATGGATATTCAACCCATGAGAATTATCTTATGAAGCCTATTGCCGCCGCGTTATCGCTATCCGCCTTCATCCTGACCGCCTGCACCGCAAACTCGCCCCGCATGTCGGTAGGCCTCGGCTTGGGAACAGGTATAGGCAGCCATATCGGATTAGGTACCTCTGTCAATATTCCCGTCGGCATCGGCAAAAGGGAAAACCGTATCCCTAAAAACAACGGCGGTATCCATATTATCGAGGAACAAATCGTTACTTACTTTGACGCACAGGGCAACCCTGCCGACAGCCCCGTCAAGGGCGGTTACTATCGGCAATTAATCAGCAGGCACAATCATGAATATCTGGTACAGGATTTCTACAGCGACAACAGCAGGAAACGCACCGACCCCTACCCCTTGCCCCGCGACCGGCTGCTACAATTCCGCGCCACACCGTATGACGGTTCATTAACCGTATATGCCTACAACGGCAACGTCATGCAGCAACAGGTATTTAAAAACGGGAAATTAATCAGCGCAAAATATTAATGGAATAAAGTCAAAATAATATACTTACCATTCAAATATTTGAAATGCTGCCGTTTCGTCAGTTAAAATTTTAGTTGACACTTTTTTTCAGGGCTATATAATACGCCCCATTCCCCGATAGCTCAGTCGGTAGAGCGACGGACTGTTAATCCGCAGGTCCCTGGTTCGAGCCCAGGTCGGGGAGCCAAATTTAAAAAGCCTGAACAATTTGTTCAGGCTTTTTTGCATACACTTATTATCTTCAATCGGCGAAAAATAAAAGTCTTCCTATCGTCTAAAGTATTAAGATTTGCCTGATTGCTCCTTTCAGACGACCTTCCTATAATCTGTTTTTCTTTTTTTATAAAGAGGCAATAAATCATGAATATTACCGAAATCGTCCGCCAACGATACAGCACCAAATCTTTCGACCCGTCCAAAAAAATCGCAGCCGAAGACTTCGCCCATATCGAAGCCGCCCTGCGCAACAGCCCCTCCAGCGTCAATATGCAGCCGTGGCACTTCATCATCGCCGATGATGAAGCGGGCAAAGCGCGCATTGCCAAATCCACCGAAAAACTCCCTTACAACGCCCCAAAAATTACTCATGCCTCCCACGTCGTCGTCTTCACCGCCCGCGTTTGCGCCGACGATGATTATGTCGCCGCCGTATTAGCGCAAGAAGACAGAGACGGGCGCTTCGCCACGGAAGAAGCCAAGCAGGCCGGCGACTCTACCCGCCGCTTGTTCTTGGGCATCCACCGCAACCAAATCCAAGATGAAGAGCAATGGCTTGCCAAACAAGTCTATCTCAACATAGGCTTCACCCTATTCGCCGCTGCCGCAGCAGGCATCGACGCCGTGCCGATGGAAGGCGTGGATTTGCAGGTTTTGAATGAGGAATTCGGTTTGACCGAAAAAGGCTACAAAGCCGTCGCCGTCGTCTCCTTCGGCTACCGTGCCGCAGACGATTTCAACGCCGCTTTACCCAAATCACGTTTTGAAAACGAAGCCATCTTCACCAAAATCTAAAAAAACTGATGAAACGGCAATAGGTCGTCTGAAACCTTCAAATAGAGGTTTTCAGACGACCTTTTTGCGTCATCACATCCTGTTTCGGTATAATTCCCGTTCCAATATCCGGCTGAAAGCCGTTCAGACCTGCCCGTGAATACATCATCGAAACCTTCCCTACCCTATCTTGCCTCGTGTGCCAGCCTGATTTTTCTGATTCTGCTTTCCCTGTCTTGGGAATTGTGGATTGCGCCTTTGCGCAACGGCGGTTCATGGCTTGCCCTCAAAGCCCTGCCTTTATGCCTGCCGCTGGGCGGCATACTCAAGAGCCGTATTTATACTTATCAATACAGCTCTATGCTGATTCTGATTTATTTTGCCGAGGCGGTCATGCGCCTGTTTGACGCTTCGCCTGCCGAACGTCTGTGCGCCGCATTGTCGCTTACCTCCTGCATAATTTTCTTTGTCGCCTGCCTCGCATTTATCAAACAACACAAAAAAGAGGGGAAATAATGTTTGCCCGTACCGCATATCATCTTAAAAATGAATGGAATATCCGCCTGCTGCCTTTATGGGTTTGTTTTATCTGGGTTTGCGCCGTCCCTTTCCTGTCGATTTACCGCGTAGGCCCACTGCCGAGCTTCTACCTTGAAGCCGGCTCCCTGTTGGGTGCGACAATTTTAGTATTGGCTTCGGCATATAAAGGCCTGCTCAATATCCGCCTGCCTTATGTATCTGTCGGACTGTTGCTGATGGCGGCATATTGGGCGATACAGCCTCGGATAATGGGCTTGCTGTATCCCGGGATGAGCGACTTGGCGGCATGGACCTTCGTCATCCTCGCACTGTCTGCCTGGGCTTGCCGCGGCTGGATTTCCGCTTACGGGCAGGACAGAATTGTTACCGTATTCGCATGGGCATTGTTTTTTGGTGCAGCTGCGCAGGCTGTCGTGGCGTTTATGCAGTTCAAAGGATGGTCGGACATTTCCCTGTTTCACGGCATATTGGCTTACGGCGGCGGAACGGTAAACGGCCAGCTCGGGCAGCGCAACCATCTGGGCCATTATCTGATGTGGGGCGTACTTGCCGCATCCTATTTGTGGGCAACGCGGAAAATGCCCGACTGGCTGGGATTTATTTGCGTATTTCTGCTGACTGCCGTCTTGGGTTTGGTCAACTCGCGCACTATCTTGGGCTACATCATCGCTATCGTATTGATTCTGCCTTTTTGGTACTGGCGGGCAGGCCGCGAATCGGCACGCTTAATTAAAATCTTCTTATTCGCAGCGGTATTGGCTGCGGTTTTCCAGTTCGGCATGGGGACATTGCTTGATTTACTGGGCAACAGCCGTTACGAAACCGCCGTCGAACGTGCGGGGCACAGCGATTTTGAAGGTTCTGCGCGCCAAATCGAATGGCGGAATGCCTGGACCGCCTTTACCCGCTCCCCAATCCTCGGACACGGCTGGAACAGCTTCGGCAGCCTGAGTTTTCTGTTAAATGCCGAAAAACAATACTTTGCCAATAACATCCTAGGCGTTTTGTTCACCCACTGCCACAACCTTATCCTGCAAATCCTTGCCGAAATGGGGCTGACAGGCGCATTATTGAGCGCGGGAACCATGCTGGCGGGCGTTTGGCGTTTGATTGCCCGTCCGTCTAATCCTGCCAACCTGTTCCTACTGACCGCCGCAAGCGTAACCATGTGCCACAGCATGCTCGAATACCCGCTTTGGTACATCTACTTCCTGACCCCGTTCGCCCTCATGCTTTCGCTCTCAAGCGCGCGTTATGAAGATGTATCCGACGGAATCAAACAAGCCCGCCGCCGCAATTTGGCAGGCGGTATCGCCGCATTGGCCATTATCGGCGGCACGCTGCACTTAGGCTGGAACTACACCGACCTGACCGCTTACAGCCGTCAACCCAAAACCGACGACCCGTCTCAAGCCAACGCCAAAATTTCCGGACTGCGCCGCATTTCCGAAACCAGTCCCATGCTGGCCTATTATGCCGACCTGAGCCTGACCCGCCGTGCCGATCCGGCCGATGAAAAAGTCCAACCTTGGGCGCAAAAAGCGGCATTCGACGCACTCACCTACCGCCCTTACAGCAATGCCTACCAGGTCGGCCTCTACCTCTACCGTCAAGGTAAAACCAAAGAAGGCGCGCAATGGATGCAAGATATGTATTATTACTATCCTTACATGATGCCGTTTTACACCGGCAAAATCCGCAGTAGAAAGGAATTCGAACCGCTTCTGCCCCAAATTTTGGAAGACTGCCGCAATTTCCTGAAATCGCCAAAACATAAAACCGCCAAACCTTGCGCGGCGGAGATACCGGCATCGTAAACAACCAAGGTCGTCTGAAATATTTTCAGACGACCTTTTGCTATCGATCCCAATA